>JAUZOM010000048.1 GCA_030706465.1 Bacteroidota bacterium
CATACAAAAAGCGCTTTCCAAATAGCTGGGAAGCGCTTTTTTTGAACATTAAAATAAAGAATATCAATTCTTTTTTATCCATTCATCCATGGCTTTGGCGGCACGGCGTCCATCGCCCATGGCTAAGATCACGGTAGCGCCACCACGTACAATGTCACCTCCGGCAAAGATAACCGGAACGGCTGATTGCATAGTGACGTCGTTTACTACCACCGTTCCCCATTTGGTTACCTCCAGCCCTTTTACCGACTGAGGAATCAATGGGTTAGGTGAAACACCCACACTGACGATTACTTCATCAACGTCAATTAATTCTGTCTTTCCCGGAATTTCAACCGGTGAGCGGCGCCCGGAAGCATCTGGTTCGCCCAGTTCCATAACCTGAAGCACCATTTGTTTTACACGGCCCTGTTCGTTGCCGATATATTCAATCGGGTTATGCAACGTCATAAATTCAATGCCTTCTTCCTTGGCATGTTTTACTTCTTCCAGCCGGGCCGGCATTTCTTCTTCCGAACGGCGGTATACCAGGATCGCACGTTCGGCTCCCAAGCGGCGGGCTGTACGTACAGAGTCCATAGCCGTGTTCCCTCCGCCGATAACAGCCACCTTTTTACCCAAGAATACAGGGGTATCCGATTCTGGATTGGCTGCGTCCATCAGGTTTACCCGTGTCAGGTATTCGTTCGATGACATAACACCCACCAGGTTTTCCCCCTTGATATTCATGAAACGGGGCAGTCCGGCACCGCTGGCTACAAAGATACCTTTATAGCCTTCTTGTTCCAGGTCGGCTATTGTAATGGTTTTACCCACTACACAGTTCGTGACGAAATGAACTCCCATGGCTTGCAGGTTCTGTATTTCAACATCTACAATGTCATTCGGCAAACGGAATTCCGGAATACCATATTTAAGTACACCGCCAATTTCGTGTAATGCTTCAAAAACAACCACTTCATAGCCTAATTTTGCCATATCACCTGCAAAAGCAAGTCCGGCAGGTCCTGAACCGACCCCTGCAACTTTAATATTGTTGGCCGGAGCAACTGTGGGAACCGAGATATTACCGCTTTCACGTTCGTAATCGGCGGCAAATCGTTCTAAGTGGCCAATGGCCACGGCTTGTTTTTTCATTTTTAGATGAATGCATACTCCTTCACACTGTTTTTCCTGGGGGCATACCCGGCCGCAAACAGCAGGGAGTGCTGAGGTTTCTTTCAATGTTTTGGCTGCTTCCAGAAATTCTCCCCGTTCAATGTTTTTGATAAAGGTGGGAATGCTGATTCCAACCGGACAACCTTCCATGCAAGTGGGGTTGGCACAATCCAGGCAACGTTTGGCTTCCTGCATAGCCTGTTCGGCTTTAAGCCCAAGGTTCACCTCTTCCACCCGGCTGTGGCTGCGGTATTCAGGATCCAGTTCGGGCATGTGAACCCGTTCAATATTGGTACGGTCTTTGGCTTTTAGGGCGTTGCGCAACTCAACTCTCCATGCTTCGGATCTAGCTTCGTTATTTTCCATTTTCGTATTTAAGCCCCTAACTCCCGCAAGTGGAATTAAGAGTGATTTTTATTGTTGATAATTACATTCTGTGTTGATAATTGACGAATCATGTTGTTCATGCGTCTTTTTTTACCTAATTTAGGCAGGATCTTTTGAGGCCTGGTATTCCTGCATTTCTTCGCGTTCAATATCCCTGTATCCGCCTAAACGCATAAGCATTTCGTCAAAATCCACCAAGTGTGCATCAAATTCAGGACCATCCACACAAACAAATTTGGTCTTTCCGCCTACACTTACCCGGCAAGCCCCGCACATTCCCGTTCCATCCACCATAATGGTGTTCAACGAAGCAAGTGTCGGTATCTCATATTTTTTAGTCAACAGGCTTACAAACTTCATCATGATCGCCGGCCCGATAGTTACACATAAATCGACCTTCTCGCGGTTAATTACCGATTCAATCCCATTTGTAACCAATCCTTTTGTCCCGTATGAGCCATCGTCTGTCATGATGATGACTTCATCTGAATTCTCGCGCATTTGCTCTTCCAGAATAATCAAATCTTTGGTACGGGCTGCCAGCACGGTAATGATCCGGTTACCTGCTTTTTTCAGGGCAGCTACAATCGGCATCATGGGGGCTGTCCCAACGCCACCGCAAGCACATACCACCGTGCCGAAATTTTCAATATGTGTTGCTTTGCCTAATGGGCCTACCATGTCGGTGATATAATCACCGACTTCGAGCGCACATAATTTAGACGATGAAACGCCCATTTTTTGAACAACTAGGGTAATAGTCCCTTTTTGCAAGTCAGCGCCTGCTATTGTTAGCGGAATGCGTTCGCCTTTAGCACCTATTTTTACGATAACAAAGTGACCGGCTTTTCGCGATTTGGCAATCAGTGGAGCTTCCACTTCAAACTTTATGACATTAGCAGAGAAATACTCCTTGCTGACAATTTTATTCATTTACGACGGGTTTTTTAAATTGAAGGTGCAAATTTACAAAAAAATATGACTATTTGCTATTTAAATTGTGATAAAAAATTGCTGTTTTATGCCAAAATTGTAAACTATTTAAAGAATTTAATACGATTTAGTGGCTAAATATGCAAAACGCTTTTTGTATGAATCGGAGAACGGCTTTTGAAGTTGTTGCTTTGTATGAAAATTTCAGTATTTTTGCGCCTCCAATAATCGTGTTATTTTAAACCAACTTCACTGATGCCAAATTACCATTCCATGTCCCAATATTTTTTTTCTTTTATATTCATAGCGCTTTTCTCCCTGGAAACTGCCGTAGGACAGACCAACTCAAAAGACAGCATTAAACTGGAAGAAATAGTCGTAACCGGTTCGAAGATTGAAATATCCCGTAAACTCGTGCCATTGTCCGTTTCCCAAATTTCAAAACAAGATATTGAGAGTACCGGTCAGATGAATATTCTGCCGGCCCTGAACTCGTTTGTTCCGGGAGTTTTTGTAACAGAACGGAATATACTGGGTTTTGGTGTCTCCAATACAGGTGCCGGATCGATCACTATGCGCGGTGTAAGCAGTTCGCCCAATACCGATGTGCTGGTGTTAATCGATGGGCATCCCCAATATCAGGGAATCTTCGGGCATCCCTTGGCTGATGCGTATGTAGCTTCCGATGTAGAGAAAGTGGAAATCATCCGGGGCCCTGCTTCGATCCTGTATGGGTCGAACGCCATGGCGGGGGTGGTGAATATTATCACCAAACAGCAGCATGAAAATGGGTTGAAAGTTAATCTGGGCGCTTCCTACGGCTCGTACAATACCCAGAAATACTTTGGAACCATAGGATATAAACAGGATAAACTGAGCCTTTTTGCTTCGTATAATCATGATCAGACCGATGGGATCCGCGCCAATACCGATTTCAACATCAACAACGCCTATGCTAAATTAGGCTATGAAATCAACCAACAATTGACCCTGACTGCCGATTTCAGCATGGCAAAATATATCGCCAATGACAACGGGCCGATGAATCAACCTCCGGTGCCTTATAACATCAATATCTCCCGTGGCAAAGCATCCATGACGCTCGAGAATAAATTCGAAAATTCAGAAGGAGGATTAAACTTTTATCACAACTTTGGGACTCATAACCTGTCCGGCGGTTTCCATTCCACCGACCGGAATGATGGGGCTATGCTTTATCAGACTTTTAAGTTGTCATCGGGGACAAACATCACCATTGGCACGGACTTTAAACAATATGGCGGAACAGCCAACCAAGGTTATAAACATGATTCCTTGATCACGGTAAACGAACTGGCGGCTTATGCCTATGCCCAACAGACTTTGTGCGAAAAGCTGACCATCAGTGCTGGATTACGTCTTGAGAATAACTCTAAATTTGGAACGGAAGTTGTCCCATTAGCCGGGTTAAACTATAACCTGACTGAAAATATGACCTTCAAAGGCTCCGTGTCGAGAGGCTTCCGCAGCCCTACCGTTATGGAACTTTATTTATATGCTCCCAATCCGGCCTTACAACCAGAGCGCCTGGTGAACTATGAACTAAGTTGGTTGCAATCGTTGCTTAACAATCGGTTGAATCTTGAACTGACCGCCTATAAAGTCGTTGGGAGTAATATGATCCAGGTTGTCGGGCAGGGGTATGCAGCAAAGCGCGAAAACCTGGGCTCTTTCAGTACCCGGGGTGTTGAATTTTCTGCCCGTTATACCTTCAACCGTCATTTATCCTTTAACGCAAATTACAGTTACCTCGACCTGGATGAAGCCATGATTGCCGCTCCGCGTCAACAAATGAATGTCAGAGCTAATTACCGTTATAAAATCTGGGGTCTGCATGTCTCCGCCCAATACATTGAGCAACTCTATACCTCTACCCAGCCTATGGTGACCCAGAATTATGCTTTGCTCGATGCCCGCCTGACTGCCCGCCCATTGAAATACCTTGAATTGTTTGTATCCGTGAATAACCTGCTGGACCAACAATATCAAATTAATTACGGCTATCCTATGCCCGGAATTAACTTCAATGCCGGATTCAATGTGAGATTTTAAAAACAGAATAAGAGTGATTCAAACCACTTCGGAAGCTAAACCTTCCGAAGTGGTTTGAATCACTCTTATTAGTATCTTATCTCTCAATTTGTAGTATTTTAAGGAATATAAGTCTTTATTTGTGTAAAAATTGCGTTATTTGCGTTCTGCCTTTTTTTGTTCTGGCTTGTCCGGGTTAGGAATATACAATCCATTGGGAAAGAATGAATTTGGCAAAAGGAGGGAAAAAGTGTGAGTTTTAAGGAGAAGAGCCGGTCTGTTAACTAATGTTTCCCAAGTTCTAAACTTCGTCAAAGTTTTGCAGTAGTAATCAAACCGATCTGCGATACATACTAAGTTCTCTCATGCCTGAAATTAGGGATTCTACCAAAGGCTTTCTAGCTCATAATGTGCGATTTGAATCAATCGGTTAGAACGATAATGAATAATTTGTTTTGAATATTACGTTAAGATAATCAGTATTGGATACATATTCTTTTTTAACAAGTATAGCTGTGAAAAACATTTATCCATTAGAATTTTGTAATTTTGCATAATATGTAGCAAGTTTATCTTTTATTTCTAATGGAGGAAAATAAAAAAAGAAAAGTTCTTGAATTCGTCAGGTTTGGCATAGTGGGACTGTTTGCTATGGCCATTCATTATGGGATTTATTGGGTTCTGATAAAAATAACCAATCCTACGCTGGCTTATACAGCGGGCTATGGAATAAGTTTAATATTCAATTTCTTACTGTCAAATTTTTTTACGTTTAAAACCAAACCAAATTACAAGCGCGGAATGCGTTTTGTTCTTAGCCATGGAATAAATTATTTATTACATATACTTTTGCTTCAACTATTTCTCCACATTGGAGTGCCAGAAGTCTATGCCCCGTTTCCGGTATTGGCCATTGCGGTTCCGGTAAATTTTATTTTAGTACGGGCTGCTTTGACTTCAAAACATTCATCTTGAATTTTATAGAAGAACTTATTTTTTATTATATATGCGGATATAAATGGTTAATTATTATTAAAATGAAAAAAGTCTCTATTCTAATACCAGTATATAATGAAGAAAGTACGTTGATACTCCTCTTTAATAGATTGGTTGTTTTAATGGATAATGTAAAAGAATATGAATGGGAGGTATTACTGGTTAATGATGGAAGCAATGATAATAGTTTGCTCTTGATGAGTCAGATGTATGGGAAGGATAACCGGTTTAATTACCTTGATTTATCCCGGAATTATGGAAAAGAGACAGCTATGTTAGCCGGTTTTGATTATATCACCGGTGATTGCATGGTCATCATGGATGCAGACCTGCAACATCCGCCGGAAATAATACCGGAGATGATCAGGTATTGGGAAGAAGGGTATGATGATGTTTATGCCAAAAGAAGAGTGCGCGGCGGAGAGTCTTATTTTAAAAGAAAGACCGCCAGGTGGTTCTATAAACTGTTGCAAAAACTTACTCCTATCCCGATTCAACAAGATACGGGCGATTTCCGGTTGCTTGATAAGATTTGTATCAATGCCCTCCGAAGCCTTCGTGAAAGCCAACGATACACAAAAGGGATGTTTTGCTGGATTGGATTTAACAAGAAAGAAATTCTGTTTGACCAGCAAGAACGGGTTGCCGGGGAAACCAAATGGAGTAATTTGAAATTGCTCAATCTGGCCATCGAAGGCATTACGTCTTTTACCACTAAACCATTACGTATGTCATCTGTTGTTGGAGTCTTTGTCTCTTCAGGTGCATTTATTTATATGATTTATGTGTTTGTAAGGGCACTGTTATTCGGGGACCCGGTACAGGGATATCCTACTTTAATGGTGGTTATTTTGTTTTTAGGCGGAGTACAGTTATTATCCCTGGGTGTTATTGGCGAATACCTTGGCCGTGTTTTTTATGAGACAAAGAACCGTCCGCCTTATTTTGCCCGTTTATATAATGGAAAGAAAACAGACTGATGTTTCAGGGAGGTTAACTTCTGTTTTTAATCACGATTAATATTAGTTGATAATGAATATTGTAGTAAAAGTAAAAGAAATTAGTACCCATTCTTTTTTTCGAAATCCAAAGACCTTACGTTATCTGTGGCTGTTTATTCTTCCGTTGGCAGCTTCGGTTAAATACATTCGGATATCACCCAATAATTTTATTATTTTTCGCCAGGTGTTTTGGCATACCATTCATAGGCTTCCCCTTTATATACCCTATCCAGCAGAGTACCATGACTTAAACCATTATGGTGCGTTTTTCAGCACTGTCATTGCGCCTTTTGCTTTGCCGCCGGTTTGGCTTGGATTGTTGCTTTGGTTAGTCGGGTTGAGTACGTTTCTTTATTTAGCTGTTAAGAATCTTCCACATGCAAATTACCTTTTTATTTATTGGTTTTGTGCTAACGAGTTACTCACGGCTTTGTTCATGCAGCAATTCAACGTTGCCATTGTGGCGTGCATATTGTTTTCGTTTCTCTTTATTGAAAAAGAGAAAGACGTTTGGTCTGCGTTTTTTATCTTGTTCGGTACGTTTGTAAAGCTGTATAGCATTGTCGGGTTAGCATTTTTCTTCTTTTCCAAACACAAAATTAAATTTATAGCCAGTCTGGTTGGGTGGTCGGTTGTATTTTTCATACTGCCGATGTTTATTTCATCACCCGGCTATGTTATGGGACAGTATGGAGCGTGGTTCGGTGATTTATTGGCAAAGAATGACTCAAATTTATTTTCGTTTGCTACGAATATCTCCTTGTTAGGTATGGTGCGAAAAATGTCAGGTTTTGCTACTTATCCGGACACCTACCTTATCGGTGCCGGCCTTCTGCTTTTTATGCTTCCCTATTTACGTATAAAGCAATATGTCTATCTTTCATTCCGGTATTTTATTTTGGCATCAACTCTGTTGTTTGTCGTGCTATTTAGTAGCGGCAGTGAGTCCAGTGGTTATATTATTGCATTTGTTGGTGTCGCTCTCTGGTACACAGCTGCACCTTGGAAGCGAAGTAAGTGGGATGTGGCTCTTCTTGTATTTGTGTTTGTGATTTCGAGTTTGTCTCCAACAGATATTTTTCCACGTTTCATCCGCACTAAACTGATTACGCCCTATGCCCTGAAGGCTTTGCCTTGTACTTTGGTATGGTTCAAACTGTGTTATGAAATATGTACGCGTGATTTTTCAAATTCTAAAATAAATACGGATAATGAAGCAACCGAACAAACTGTGTAAAATACTGCTTGGCTTTGATATAGAAGAGTTCGACTTGCCTGTCGAATATGGCTGTCCGATCCCCTTTGACCAACAAATTAAATTTTCAGGAGAAGGTACTGTTCGCATACTTTCACTATTAAAAAAACACGGAATCCATGCTACTTTTTTTTGCACGGCAAGTTTTGTTGAAAATGCCCCTGAAATCCTGCATAAAATAGTGGAAGATGGACATGAAATTGCCTCGCATGGCTACCATCATTCCAAATTTGAAGATAATGACTATGCTGATTCCAAGCAGAAGATAGAACAACTGGGTGGTGTAAAGGTTTCCGGTTTCAGGATGCCCCGTATGCATAAGGTAAATTTTGATTTGTTGAAAAGCACCGGGTACATTTATGACAGCTCGCTAAACCCTACCTTTATTCCGGGACGATATAATCACCTGAATAAGCCGAGACTCATTTTTGAGGAGCCAAATGGAATTATTGAATGCCCTTCGGTGGTAACTCCTTTGTTTCGAATTCCGTTGTTTTGGTTGAGCTTTCATAACTTTTTTCTGGGACTTTATCTTTGGTTGTTCAACCGGACTTTGCAGCACGACGGGTATGCTGTCCTGTATTTCCATCCATGGGAATTTATTGATCTGAAACAAGATAAAAGGTGGAATGTGCCATTTTATATTCAAAGGCATGCCGGTGAAGAAATGGCAGGCCGTTTAGATAGATTTATTCAATATTTTGCATCAAAAGGAACAGGCTTTGAAACGCTTGATGCATTTTTAAGCAAACGACACTAGAACCTTGTCTCTTTGTTTGAAAACCAGGGCACAATATTTTCGCGCACTCATTCAATCTATTATTGGATATCTTTTTTATATATAAATAGAAAAGAGTAGCTAGGACCAGGTTGATTTAGTTTACTTTTAAATCGTTATCTTTCCAATGAAATAAAGGTAATTCTTTGATTCAAATATCGTGTAAAAGAGGATGATGATTTATAATTTGAAATTATTTTGAACTTTTTCTTGTCATATTGTTTGTTTTAATCAAAAAAATAGTACTTTTGCAGAGTCTTAACAAACGACACGAATAATGATTAATCGATTTTTTACATACTTTTATTTTTACTTTTACTTTAGCAGGTGAGAGCAGGATAGCCTTTATGTAAAAAACGAAACTATAATGAATAGAAAATACATGGAAATCCTGCTCAACAACGAGCAGGATTTTTTTGTTAGTACAATAAGCAGCGTATGAAAAAAGTAGCCATTCAGGGCGTAAGTGGGGCATTCCATGAGATTGCCGCCAGGGAGTATTTTGAGGGGGAGGAAATTGAGATTCTTCCGTGCAATACATTTAAGGATTTGTTTAAAGCGTTGGCAGCCGATGAATCGTTGTTGGGAATAATTGCCATTGAAAATACCATAGCCGGCAGTCTGTTGCAAAATCATAACCTGTTGCGTGAAAGTGGTTGCCTGATTGTGGGGGAGCATAAATTACGGATTGAACATAACCTGGCGGCGTTGCCGGGTCAGCGGATTGATGACCTAGAAGAAGTGTATTCACATCCTATTGCTTTGATGCAGTGCGAGGATTTCCTGGATGAACACCGGCACATTAAAGCCATTGAAAGTGAGGATACTGCCTTGTCGGCAAAAGAAATAGCGGAAAATAAGATCCTGAAGCGTGCTGCCATTTGCAGTTCGTTGGCTGCTGAAAAATACGGATTGGAGATACTGGCGAAAGGGATAGAGACTAATAAGCGGAATTTTACCCGCTTTTTAATAATCGCTCAACCGGCATTGGCCGAAGAGATGATACACGGAACCAAGCTTGATAAATCAACGTTGGTTTTTACATTGCCCCATGAAGAAGGGAGTCTGGCCAAGGTGCTTTCCATTTTATCATTCTATCATGCAAATCTCACTAAAATACAATCATTGCCGATCATTGGCCGCGAATGGGAATATCAGTTTTATATTAACCTGACGTTTGACGATTATAACCGGTACCGGCAATCGCTTGATGCTATCAGGCCGTTGACAAAAGACTTTCAACTTTTGGGAGAATATAAAGCGGCGCCAACGCCAAAAGATTAGTTGATAGTTGACAATTTTTGAAATAACGAATAATAACGCGCAGCAAATAACAATTAATAACACGAAGTAAATAACGCGCAGCAAATAATATGAGGTTAATAACGCTTAGCAAATAATAATAAAAGAATGAATATACAACCAGCCAACCGGTTACAAAGCATTTCGGAGTATTACTTCTCGGCAAAATTACGGGAAGTAGGAGAAATGAACGCCGCAGGGAAGAATGTGATCAACCTGGGAATAGGGAGTCCTGATTTACCGCCATCAGAAGCTACCATTGAGGCTCTTTGCGCGGAAGCCCAAAAACCAAATGTACACGGATACCAAAGTTACGTCGGGACTCCGGAATTGCGCAAAGGTTTTGCCGATTGGTATCAGAAATGGTATGGCGTGGAGTTGAATCCGGCCACAGAGATACAACCGTTGATCGGGTCAAAGGAAGGTGTATTGCATATTACCCTGGCGTTTGTAAATCCGGGCGATAGTGTGTTGGTCCCCAATCCGGGGTATCCCACTTATTCATCAGCCAGCCGGCTCTGCGAGGCAAATATCATTTCGTACGATTTAATTGAAAGCAACGGCTGGCAACCCGATTTTGAAGCCCTGGAAAGAATGGATTTAAGTACCGTTAAGTTGATGTGGGTGAATTATCCCAATATGCCTACCGGAGCCCGGGCTACTACCGAACTTTACGAGAAACTGGTAGCGTTTGGAAAAAAACACAACATCGTGATCTGCAATGATAACCCTTACAGCTTTATCCTAAATGATGAAAAACTAAGCATTTTGTCGGTTGAGGGAGCTAAAGACTGTTGCATTGAAATGAACTCTATGAGTAAGGCGCACAATATGGCCGGATGGCGGATGGCGATGCTGGCTACCAATGCTGAATTTATTCAATGGATTTTAAAAGTAAAATCGAATGTGGATTCAGGTATGTTCCGACCCATGATGGTGGCTGCGGCGGCAGCTTTGCAAAATACAGAAGAATGGCATGCCGAAATGAATCAGGTTTATGCCAGACGTCGCGTGTTGGCCCATCGGATCATGGACGTCCTGGGCTGCACCTATGATAAAAACCAAGTGGGGATGTTTATCTGGGCTAAAATACCCGTTAGTTATAAAGAATCCGGTGAACTTGCCGATGAAATCCTGTATGGGAAGAATGTTTTTATTACTCCCGGGTTTATTTTTGGAGACAAAGGAACCCGTTATATCCGGATTTCCCTTTGCTGTCCGGAAGAGGTACTGGAAGAAGCGTTGGAGAGAATTAGTAAATGAGATATTAGCCTTCGGCGATATTAAATAGATACCAGCTTTGCGAGATAATTGAATAGATATTAATTTGGGGTATATTAAGTAACTATTTTTGCCATCAATCATTGTTTTGTTTAACGAATAAATAAAAAATATATGGAATTTGAATCAATTTTACTACCAGGAATCGACGTAAAGCGTCCGCTCGTCATTGCCGGTCCGTGTAGTGCGGAGACAGAAGAACAAGTCATGAATACAGCCCGGGGGTTAGCTGCCCATGGCATAAAGATTTTCCGTGCGGGAATCTGGAAACCACGTACAAAACCGGGTGGCTTTGAAGGAGTCGGATCGGAAGGGTTGCCCTGGCTCAAACGGGTGAAAGCGGAACTTGGCATGTATACTGCTATAGAAGTAGCTACCCCGAAGCATGTTCGGGAAGCGTTGGCCAATGATGTGGATATCCTGTGGATCGGTGCACGTACGTCGGCAAATCCTTTTGCCGTTCAGGAAATAGCCGATGCGTTGGAAGGAATAGATATTCCTGTATTTATTAAGAATCCGGTAAATCCCGATCTGGATTTGTGGATTGGAGCCATTGAACGGGTTTATAATGCAGGCATCCGTCGTATAGCTGCCATTCACAGGGGATTCAGTACTTTTGATAAGAAAATATATCGCAACCTGCCTCAATGGCATATTCCAATTGAGTTACATCGTCAATTTCCAAACCTGCCGATTATCTGTGATCCAAGTCATATAGGTGGTAAGCGGGAGCTGATTGCACCACTTTGTCAACAGGCTATGGACTTGAACTTTGATGGACTAATTATCGAATCACACTGTCATCCGGATAAAGCCTGGAGTGACGCTTCTCAGCAGGTAACCCCGGATGTACTTGCCTTAATCCTGAACAATATTGTGATACGTGATATGACACAGTCTACCGAAAGCTTGACTGCTTTGCGTCGTCAGATAGATGAACTGGATAACAGTTTGTTGGAACTGTTAGCCAAACGTATGCGTGTTTCGGTTGAAATCGGGGTCTACAAAAAGGAGCATAATATGCCCATTTTACAAGAACAACGCTATGATGAAATCCTGCAGAACCGGATTGCACAGGCTATAGAAATGGGGATGGACGGTGAATTTATGAAGGCAGTTCTTGTAGCCATACACGAGGAATCAATTCGTCATCAACAGGAGGTCATGAAGCAATAAGGTCCTTTCCCTGCTATATAAAAAAGCTCCCGCTAATTAGGAATATTAGGGGAGTTTTTTTGTTTAACAAACTGGTGGGTTATTTCCCTTCGGCAGGTCCCTGGTTTGGTTGCGGAGCTCTGTTCTGCATGCTTTTCATTCTTTCTGCCCGGGCAGCCTGGTACTTTTCAAATTTCTCAGCTCCAATTATTTTTGCCAGTTCTTCATCCTGAGCTTTACGGTTGGCATCAAATTGAGCTCTCATTTCTTCCCTCGTTTTCTTAACCTCAGCCTGGCTCTTTGCCCGGTTGGCATCTTGTTTTTCAAACAAAGCCTGAACTTTTGCTTTCTGGTCATCCGTTAAGCTTAACTGTTTTGCCAATCGTTCGGCTCTCATTTGTGGAGTTGCCTGTTGCCTCATACCTTGATTGAATTCTCTTTTTTCTCCAGTTGGCCGTTGAGGAGTAGTCGGGTTCTGTGCCATTACAGCCAGACTAAACATAAAAATTGCAGCAATAGCTAACATTCCATACTTTTTCATAACGTAATTGATTTTAAATGATTAATAATATTGGATATTCTGTTTGGTTGGACTTTGTAATTACTGAATAGTTTAAAACTAAAATCTATATTTTGGTTTATTAACGTTAGAGGATCAAATTAATAAATTTGTACAATTCCTACTTCTACTTTACCAAAATAAAGAACGAATCCCGATAGACACACTGGTTCACACTGGAAATAATGTTTTGATTCATATTCCTTAGTTTATAATCTTCAGTACCAATCAGTATTTTTCCCTTGTGTTTTTTTTTATTTAGTTTTTGTGTCCTATTGTGACCAGTGTGGTTTGGATTATTTGTTTTAATTTAGTAGAATAAAACTAAAAGCTCTGATTTATAAAATAAAGACTCCCACTGTCCTAATGAACAATGGGAGTCTTCCTGCTTAACGCTATTTGTGTTTCAACAGATTCGATTATTTAATTTTCAAGTCGGTTTTTACAGATTTAATCTTGGTAGTCGTTTTTTCTTTTACTTGTTGTTCACCGGCTTTCAGACTTCCTTGATATTGTTGGAATTTGTCTTTGCCAACGATGTTCTGTATTTGTTCATCACCGGATTTTTGTATGGCAGCGAGTTTAGTTTTGTAGTCAGCACTTCCTACCTTTGATTCTGCTTTCAGTTTTGCAACGGAGGCATCTTGTTTTGTAAAAAGAGATGTAACCTGTGTCTTTTGTGCATCAGTCAATTTTAGATCTTTCGCCATTTTTTCTGCACGTGCTTTCGCTGATACAACGACAGTGGTTTCAGTTTGTTTAACGACCTTAGTTTCTTTTACTTTGTTTATTACAGACGATTGTGCCATTACAGAAGCACTACACATAAAAACTGTAGCTACAGCTAACATTACAAGTTTTTTCATAATAGAATTTTTTTAAATTAATAATTGAAGAATAAAAGAGTAAACAAAATTAATTGATTTATTGTTCTGTTGTCATTCGATTTTTAATTATTAACAGCAATAGTCTATTTTAAGATGCTTTATATACGGCATGCATGCCACAATAGCGGGCACATTTGCCACATTCTGTACATTTTTCATTATCAATTACCGGGAGCCCGTAACCGTTTTGCGAGATAGCTCCTACGGGACAAATCCTGATAATCGGACAAGCATGATTTTGCGGACAGCGTTTTTTATCTATGGATAAGGCCATGTTTATTTTTTTAGTAAAACTTCTTTTATAGCCTGGATAAATGCTTGTTTTGGCATGGCTCCCTGTGCCATTTGAGGTGCTTCACCCAGTGGGCAAAACAGGATGGTGGGAATACTGCGAATGCCGAATGCTGCTGCCAGGTCCTGTTCTTCTTCCGTATCTACTTTGTAAATATAAATTTGTCCGTTGTATTCGTTGGCTAAGTCTTCCAGGATTGGTGCAATGGTTTTACAGGGTCCGCACCAGGAGGCATAAAAATCGACAATACAAGGTTTGTCCCCCAGGTATTTCCATTCGGTAGGATTGGCTTCGTAATTAGCCACTTTGGATAAAAATTCTGCTTTAGTTAAATGAATTGTTCCCATTTTCTTTTGTTCTTTTGATGTTTTATTTTCTTCTGAATTATTTTTCGTATTATTTCCGGCACAAGCTGTTAGTGCAACTGCAAAAAGGACGCTTGTAAAAATTATTTTTCTCATGATCGGTCTTTATTAGTATTCAGTTATTTTAAATGGTTCCTGAAAAGGATTTAATTTGCGGTGATCCGGAGAGTCTTTCCGCTTACCGAAGTCTCATTGGTCTTAATTTCTTCTTCCCCCTGATGCTCCGGTCTTTCCGGAAAGCCCAGTGAAGCAAGCAGCCCTGCTATTTTATCCCGTGTTACTTCTTCGGTATGATGCACAACGATCCGGCCTTCAATACGGTCCAGTTCAGCTCCAAAAACACCTTGCAGGGTCCCGAGCTCTTTGAGGACCTGGTTGTTGCAAGCCAAACATTGATCTTGTAATACTAAAAATGTGCTAACCATATCTTTTATTTTTGAGGTTCGTATTTCTTTATTTTAATTTCCGGCTTCTTTGCTGCGGCATTGTCCCTGCTACAGCTTCCGCCCGGGCAACTGAGATTAAAGATGGCCTGCACCGATAAAACAATTCCTGCTGCAAGAAATAGAATTTCGTGGTTATAATAATAGGCCATTCCTAAGGAGCCTGCCAAGACTATCCGGATGATCCGGATGGCACTCCAGCTTTTGAAATAATTTTTAATTTGTTCCATGCTCTTTCTTTTTAAACAGATCGAAGAGTAAGTACCCCATGAAAGCTCCATAAATTACGGTGATATAGGGGTTCGAGGTAATGGGACAGGTCCCGCTGGCACAACCCACAAAATGGAAATACAAATAGCCGGCAACTGCTCCTACTATAGTCCCTGTAATTTTAAGTATATGCTTTTTTATAACTGCTTTCATTCGATTGTTTCTTTAAATGGGTTGTTAAATGGATATATAAACATGTATTCATATATGGGTCAAAATTTTTTCAGACGCAATTACAGGTACGGATACATTCGATAATCTGAACTATTTGCTTGTTTTTGAGCGAATAGTAACAATTTTTTCCATCCCGCCGGCAATTGAGTATTCCCTTGGCACGCATGTCGGTCAGGTGGTGTGAGAGCAATGATTGCTCACAATTCAATTGTTCGACTATTTCCGAAACATTCAGTTCTTCCTGCTCCGAAAGTAACGAAATAACGCATAGCCGGGTTCCGTTCGATATCGCTTTGAGCGTATAGGCCGCTTCCTCCATTTTTATTGTATCCGGTTTTTCATTCATGCTGGAAAATTTTATGCAAATATATGAACATGTATTCATATATACAACAATAAGGATACCTTTTTTTGATTTTTTTGCTATAACCGGTTTCCCTGTGAAGAATTTTAACCCACAAAAGCTTGATCGCTGAACTTCCAATTTAGTGCTGCTTTACGATTGACAACTACAAAGACTGAACCACACTAGCCACCAGGGGACACAAAAACAAAGGAGAACAATACACAACAGCCAACTATCGATCGGTACTGTAAGATTACAAACCCAGGAAGATGGCTGGAAATAATATTTCTTATGTGAACCGGTGTGGCTAGTGTGGTTCGTTGAAGTCAGGTTCACAAGTAACCCGGCAGAACCATTTAACTGGCTGGAATAACTGAATGCTGTTTTATACCTTTGGACAATCTCTGTTGACTATTGATCCGGCACCCAGCCGCCGGACGAAGTTGGAGGGATGTTGACGTCAATCCTTCACAGGATTCCAACTTGTTGACAGATGTTGTTTCATTTCTGGTCCGTCATCCCCAGGTAGCATTTTCTTACCTCAGTCTAACTCCAGTTTAGGTATAGAGACATTTCAACAGGAGTATAGAGAGGGTTTCGAGGGGGTTGAGTTAGGTCTACCTATCCGAACCCTATCCGAACCCTATCCGAACCCTATCCGAACCCTATCCGAACCCTAACTGAACCCTAACTGAACCCTAACTGAACCCCCTCTATACCTAAACTAAAATACGACTGCGTCCAGACTGAAAAGACTCCCTCTTTTGAAAAGAAAACCTTCTTTTTCTTTTACCGCCCCTTCGTAGAAATTTTACCTCCCTACGAATTTTCCTTTATTTCTTTCCAGTAAAAAGCAAAAATAGCAGGGGCAATAATATATAAGTACAGCATGGGAATTAGTTTATATTATAGGATACCTAACAGGTTTTTAAAACCTGTTAGGTATCCTGTTTTGCTAAAAATATCTTTTAAATTGTATAAACTAATTATCGTTAAATGCATATTACAATTACTTATCCTTCTTCAACGGAACTTACCGGACTTCTGTTTTAGCTGCCTGGCGGAATAGGAAAGGTTTCCCAGCGGGTTGGGAGGACTGTACCTCATGGAGTCCCCTTTGTACTAAGAACGGCTGACGGAAAGGAATTATACCATTTGCAACAGCATTCCCACTGCTCGTTTATAAAACAGTTCGGACCGTTTTATAAACGCTGCGGATATAGATTCACAGCACAGTCAGCAGGATGGAAAGTTCGTTGAGAAATCAATCAACGAACTTAAAGGCCATTCATAAAAGACGCAAGATACCGAGGACAATCTGTTGTTCAGTGTACTTAAAAGGTAAATCATGAAAAAAACGCTTAGTTTTTGGTCAATTTTAGCCGCTATTTTTAAAGAATAAAGTATCTTTGTGTGCTAAAATTCAAACGATGAGTCATTCGAGAACAAAGATATGTACTGATTTAACCTCTGAACTGAACCGGTTGATTGGTGACCAAACCCCTGAAAGTATTTTTGTATTGACCGATGATACCACCTGGAGACTTTGTTTGCCTGCCTTATTGCTTTCGGAAAAATTGAAAGGATGCCACGTTATCACCCTTCTGAGTGGGGATGAGCATAAAAATATCAATTCGGCTGTAGAGATCTGGAAGTATCTGAGCGAAAACGGGGCAACCCGCAAATCGTTGATGATTAACCTGGGAGGCGGAATGATTACCGATATCGGAGGATTTACAGCTTCCACGTTTAAACGGGGAATCCGGTATATCAATGTATCTACCACCTTGCTGGGAGCCGTGGATGCGGCCACGGGTGGAAAGACCGGGATTAATTTTCAGGGCCTGAAAAATGAAATAGGCGTTTTTGCTCCGGCAGATGCTGTTTTAATAAGTATTGACTTTTTTAGAACGTTGGACGATCAGAATCTACGCTCGGGGTATGCCGAAATGGTGAAACATGCGCTGATAGACACGCAGGAAGAATGGGATCGCGTATTGAAATTCGATTTGGAGGATATTGATTTCGACGAATTGAAATCTTTGCTTGAACGAACGATTCGAATTAAAGAGCGAATTGTAGAGCAAGATCCCCGGGAAGCCAATATTCGCAAGGCATTAAACCTGGGACATACATTCGGCCATGCCTTTGAAAGCTGGTCCTATAAGACAGGAAAACCGGCATTGCACGGGTATGCCGTTATGTGGGGCCTGTTGTGCGAATTGTATTTATCGCATGTAAAACTGAATTTTCCCAAAGCAGAATTACTCCGGTTGAAATACCTGATGAAAGAATACTACGGTTTCTTTAACTTCAGTTGTAAGGAATATGAACCGCTTTTTGAAATCATGACGCACGACAAAAAGAATGATTCGAAAGAAATAAATTTCACGTTACTGGCCGGTATAGGCGACATTCGGATCAACCAAATCGCTTCGAAGGAAGAGATATTCGAATGCTTTGATTTTTACAGGGAGGGATGATTTAGAACCAAGAGCCAAGAACCAAGAGAAAACAGAAAAGAGCCAGGAACCAGGAGCCAAGAGTAAAGAACAACGGGAATTGCAATATAAGCATGATGCAACATTCAGTTTCGTATTAATAAATCGGTTGTTTCCATGAAAAAAACGTTGATTTTAGGAGCGAGCAGTAATCCGGAGAGGTATTCTTATCGGGCTGCTAAGAGGTTGTTGGCTCATGGCCATGAAATTGAACTAATTGGGAAACGTCCGGAGGCGGTTTTTGGAAGGACGATTGAGACCGGGAAGAAGATATTTGAAGATATTGACACCGTTACACTTTATCTGTCTCCAAGGAATCAGAAAGAATATCACGAATACATACTTTTGCTGAAACCAAAACGTGTGATTTTTAATCCGGGAACGGAAAATCCGGAACTTGAGGAATTGCTGAAAAGAAATAATATCCGGGTTGATAAAGCCTGTACGTTGGTTCTGCTCAATACGGGTGATTATTAAAACCTATCGGGCGTTACCGGGTAAAAAACAGAAGAGCTTGTTTGTGCGGGTAATTCACTATAATTAAAACAAAAACTAATTAAATTCCACCCTTGTGGGGTAGGATAGGAGGCGAATCAATGAAAATAGCTTTGATAGGATATGGAAAAATGGGGAAAACCATTGAGCGGATTGCGCGTGAACGTGGGCATGAAATTGTTTCCATAATAGATTTAGATAATCGGGATGATTTTGAATCGGATGCTTTTAAGAGCGCTGATATAGCCATTGAATTTACGGCCCCCCAGGTCGCTTTGAACAATTACCGGCGAGCTTTTGCTTCGAGGGTAGCTGTCGTCTCCGGAACAACGGGCTGGACGGAAGAGCTTCCACAACTGAAAAAGGAAATTGAAGCCGGTGGTAGTACGTTGTTCTGGTCATCAAATTTCAGTCTGGGCGTTAATGTCTTTATGGCGGTAAACAAATACCTGGCCGCGATTATGAACCAATTTCCGGACTACAATGTGGAAATGACAGAGGTACATCACACCCAGAAACTGGATGCCCCCAGTGGAACGGCGATTACGCTTGCTGAAGAAATCCTGGAAAGACTGGATAGAAAAAGCGCCTGGGTAAAAGAAACTGAAAATAAACCGGAAGAGTTGGCTATAAAATCCATTCGCGAAGGGCAGGTGCCCGGCATTCACACCATTCGTTACGAATCGGAGGTGGATTCGATCACCATAACCCACGATGCGAAAAACCGGGAAGGATTAGCCCTCGGAGCAGTGCTTGCCGCAGAATTTACCGTAGGAAAGAAAGGATTCCTGGGCATGGAAGATATGCTTAAGTTTTAATTTATAATTTATAATTCACAATTCATCAGTACAAATGAGTGCAGAAAATCAAACATCCCGTTTCCAACGGCCGTTAAAGCAATGGATAAAATGCAGTGTGTGGAGCTTAATTTACATTCTATTTATTATGTGGGTCGGGAATTATTGGTGGCTTTTCGGTCTGCCGGTAGTTTTCGATTTGTTCATAACCGGTTTCATTCCCTGGACCTGGTGGAAGAAAACAAAAAACAAAACCTTACTGAGTGTTTTTGGATGGGTGGATGCGATTGTCTTTGCCTTAGTGGCCGTGTATTTCATCAATACTTATTTGTTTCAGAATTATCAAATACCCTCGTCATCGCTTGAGAAGAGCTTGTTGGTGGGTGATTTCCTGTTTGTGAGTAAAGCCAGTTACGGGCCCCGTATCCCGAATACGCCGTTGTCTTTTCCATTGGTTCAACATACATTCCCCCTCCTGAACTGTAAATCATTTATTGAACATCCGCAATGGGATTATCACCGCTTGAAGGGATTTGATACCGTAAAACGAAATGACATTGTGGTATTCAACTTCCCGGCCGGCGATACCGTGGCTGTAAAGATGCAAAATCCGGATTATTATTCCATCTGTTACAGTGTGGGATTGGATTATCTGAAACAACAAAATCCGGCTGTAGTTCCGGCTACCGAGCAATGTTACAGTATAGGAAGAGAGTTGGTAAGATCAAAGAACTCCGATTATGGGGACATCGTCTATCGTCCGGTTGATCGCCGGGAAAATTATGTGAAGCGGTGTATTGCCATAGGCGGAGATTGGATGCAAATAAAAAACAACCAGGTGTATGTCAATGGTCAAAAACAGGAGAAGATTCCCGGCATTCAGTTTAATTATTTTGTTCAAACCGATGGTACGTTGTTGAATGCTGATGTGTTGGAAAAATTAGGTATCAGTAAAGATGATATACAACTCTATAATGGAGGCCAATATGTAGAGGAGTTTGCTTCGATAGGATTAGATTCGAAATTGCCGATTTATCATTTCCCGTTGAATGAAGAGGCGTTTAATAAATTACAAAAGACTACCGGAGTCACGAAGATACAAATAGAAACAGCTAACAGGCCGGGTGATGTTTTCCCTCTTGGAGGCCATAAAAGTTGGACACGTGATAATTACGGCCCCATCTGGGTACCTAAAAAAGGATCCACCCTGGCTCTTAATTCATATAATCTACCGATTTATGAACGTATAATCAGGGTGTATGAGCATAACAAACTGGAAGTGAAGAATCACGAATTTTACATCAACGATAAACCGACGAAAACCTATACCTTTAAAATGGATTATTTCTGGATGATGGGTGATAACCGCCATAATTCGGCCGATTCACGTTATTGGGGCTTCGTGCCAGAAGATCATGTAGTTGGTCGTCCGGTAATGGTTTGGCTGTCGTTGGATAAAGACAAAGGTTGGTTTGATGGGAAGATCCGGTTCAGCCGCTTCTTTAAGAATGCTGAGAAATAAATTCAGAAGTAAGGAGTAAGAGGTAAGAGGTAAGTAAGAAATGAGAAAAGTTTGTTTGTCGACTGCCTATTTGGCTCCCGTGGAGTATTATGTTGAAATAGCAAAGGCGGATACTGTTTTAATTGAAAGTTGCGATTATTACCGGAAGCAAACTTACCGGAACCGGTGTTATATTGCAGCGGCAAACGGACCAATGGCTCTCAGTATTCCGGTTGAAAAGATAAATTCAGAGAAAATAGTTACCCGTGATGTCCGTATTTCGGAGCATAATGACTGGCAAATCAATCATTGGAGGTCTATTGAGTCAGCTTATAATTCGACCCCTTTTTTTGAATACTACAAAGATGACTTGATTCCTTTTTATGAAAGAAAATGGACTTTTCTGTGGGATTTAAATCAGGCCATGCTGTCAAAAATGCTTGAATTATTGAATTTACAAGCAGAAATTCAAGCTACGGGGGAGTATAAGAACAAATTGGAGGAAGATTTTCTTGATTTGCGGGAAGCAATTCATCCAAAGAAAGAAAATCAAACATTAAATTGCAAACCTTATTATCAGGTTTTTGAACAACGATTTGGTTTTCAGCCGAACTTAAGTATAATCGATTTGCTTTTTAATATGGGAAATGAAAGTCAATTATTAATTAATAGTTAGTAATTGCTAAATGAGTATTGGAAACAAAAGATTGAAAATTAATATATTATGGAACAGATAGATTGGAGTAATTTAGGATTCGGTTATATGAAAACCGATTGTAATGTTCGTTGTATGTATAGTAATGGCAAGTGGGGAGAACTTGAAGTTCATGAAAGTGAATACCTGAGTTTGCACATGGCTGCTACCAGCTTGCATTACGGGCAAGAATCGTTCGAAGGGTTAAAAGCATTTCGTGGGAAAGATGGGAAAATACGTATTTTCCGAATGCATGATAATGCATTACGTATGCAGGATTCAGCTGCGGGTACTTTGATGGCTCAGGTTCCTGTTGAAAAGTTTGAAGAAGCAGTAAAAAAGGTTGTAAAACTAAATGAACGTTTTGTACCACCATACGAATCGGGTGCATCATTGTATATTCGCCCGATACTTTTTGGCAGCGGTGCGCAGGTTGGAGTAAGACCATCGGATGAATATATTTTTATTGTATTTGTAACTCCGGTCGGACCCTATTTTAAAGGCGGTTTTCAAACCACTCCATTTGTTATTATGCGTGAGTATGACCGTTCTGCTCCATTGGGAATGGGGAAGTATAAAGTAGGCGGAAATTATGCAGCGAGCCTGGTTGCAGGTGAGAGAGCTCACCAGTTGGGCTATTCGAACATATTCTATCTTGATGCAAAGGAAAAAAAATATATCGATGAATGTGGTGCAGCGAATTTTTTTGGCATAAAGGACAATACGTATGTCACTCCAAAATCAACCTCTATCCTCCCTTCGATTACGAATAAAAGTTTAATGAAGTTGGCTGTAGACTTAGGGCTGAAAGTAGAGCAACGATCCATTCCCGTTGAAGAACTTGCTACATTTGAAGAAGCCGGAGCCTGTGGTACTGCTGCTGTAATAAGCCCGATACAACGTATCGACGATTTTGATGAAAACAAATCCTATGTTTTCTCTCCGGATGGAACACCCGGTGCTATTTGCGAAAAGCTTTATAAAAAACTGCGTGGTATTCAATATGGCGACGAACCTGACACATACGGTTGGGTGACCGTGCTTGAGTAACATGTTCCGAGATTAATATGCCAGTTTGCCAATTATTGTTTTGCATGTTGGTGAATTGGCAATTTTTATCTTTATTGAAATAATCTCTTATTATATGATTTCTAAAACAGAAGTTTTTCCTATCGGACAAATTACCAAACCGCATGGGGTAAATGGTGAAATGTCATTTTCGTTTACTTCCGATATTTTTGACCGGGAGGAAATACCCTATTTTGTTTTTGAAATACAGGGGATTCTGGTACCTTTTTTTCTGGAAGAATATCGTTTCAAAGGGAGTACTACCGGATTGCTGAAGTTAGAAGGTGTCGCCACTGAAGAGCAGGCACGTGAGTTCTATGGCTTGACTATTTATTTACCGAAGAAATTCCTGGAAAAAGTGGAGAATACTGAAATTGAGTTTGATTATTTCGCCGGATTCAGTTTAGTTGATGCAGAGAAAGGATTGCTTGGAGTAATTTCGGAAGTTGATCAGACGACAGAGAATGTTCTTTTTGTTATTCAGACGGAAGATGATGAGTTACTTATTCCAGCCGGTGAAGAATACATTGAGAAGGTCGATCATGATAAGAAAATCATATATGTCCGATTGCCGGAAGGGCTTCTGGACTTATAGTTGATTTTAATTAACCCTTCATTAATAGGCTAACAATTAATCTCCATCGACTAAAGGCTTATAAAATTCACGGTATGTATAGTCATTGGAGTAGAAATTTAATTTGTCGAGCATGCCGGCTGATGTTTTATAACCATACGCTAGAATTGCAGTAACACCTGTTTCGCGGCATACCTTTTCAAATTCGTTATATAGTTTAATGCCAATTATATGGCGCTGAAATTCTTTTTTCACGGCACAAAACCAAATCATAATAGC
>JAUZOM010000049.1 GCA_030706465.1 Bacteroidota bacterium
AATATTTCTACTAAGGGGTAAAAAACAAAAATAAGGTTCTTGATTTAAAACCCTTATTTCTAGACAGTAACCCTTCGTAGAAAACCTAACTCCCCACTGTTAAAACCCTTATTTTCTTATTTAGAAAAGCTGTATTAGTCGTATTTTTCAAGAAATAAAACAGGGCAATATATTGTTCCTACTACTTAGTGAAAGAATTATCAACGAAATAAAAACAAACGTTTTAGTTATTATGTTATGACATTCTAGATATTGCCGGTTGATTGGTTTATACGAATTCATTGGGTTTGATGAGATTTAAGTAGTGTTGTGTTAATTAGAAAATGTCGCATCTGTATTAGTGAAGCCGTCACTTCTTATGGTGCTGAATTAGGATTAGTGACGGCTCACTATTCTTTTTACCTTAAAACAGAACATCCAAAATAGTATGAGTTATGAACCGGCAAGAAGCAGAAGTTGTTTTACACAACAGGTTTCAATTAAGTCGTTTTTATGATGAACAATGGTCGACGATTGAAAAGTTGTTGCATGGAGAACGGGTATTACTGATCGAAAAAACGGGATTTGGCAAATCACTTTGTTTTCAATTTCCGGCTATCCTGTTTAGCGGAACAACCGTAGTCTTTTCACCCTTAATAGCCTTGATGCGCGACCAGGCAAAGAGACTCTCGTTGCTGGGCATCCCCGCCAACTGCATCAACAGCGAACAAACCCCCGAAGAAAATTCCCGGATCATTACGGAAGCCAAGGAAGGCAAGATCAAGATCCTGTACATTGCCCCCGAGCGTCAGGAAAACACGGAATGGATGGAAGCCACCCGGGAAATGAACCTCTCCATGATCGTGGTGGACGAAGCCCATTGCATATCGGTATGGGGTCATGATTTCCGCCCGGCCTTCAAGCGTATCATCAAGTTGGTACAATTGCTGCCGAGGGGACTTCCGGTACTGGCCACAACAGCGACAGCCACCCCGCGTGTACAAAGTGACATAGAGCAACAAATGGGCGGGCACCTGAGTGTAATCCGGGGAAACCTCATGAGGGACAGTTTCAGGTTGTTTGTGGTGAAAGTGAATTCGGAAGATGAGAAACTGATCTGGCTGGGGAAGAACCTGGAAAAACTGCCGGGAACGGGATTGCTTTATACCGGGACAAGGATGGATACCGAGATTTATTCGAAATGGCTGGAGCATCTCCATATATCGTCCATTGGGTATAATGCCGGGTTGGATACCGAATCGAGAATTGCCATCGAAAACGGTTTGATGCAGAATGAATGGAAATGCGTGATTTCCACCAATGCCTTAGGTATGGGAATTGATAAACCGGATATTCGTTTTATTATCCACACCCAAATGCCACAATCACCTATCCACTATTACCAGGAAATCGGACGGGCCGGACGCGATGGAAAGCCTGCCTATATTATCCTTTTCTTTCATCCCGATGACATAAGTTTACCTCAGGCATTTATTGAAGGCGGAAGACCTGCCGTATCAAAATATGAGAAAGTAATCCGGGCGGTGAAATATGAAATGCTTGGTGAAAAAAATTTGATGCGGAAAACAAACCTAAAACAAACACAGGTCCGGGTGATCAAAGCCGACCTAATGGAACAAAAGATCATACGGGAAGTAACTATCAGCGGGAAAAAGAAGTTGGAATATATCACCGGAGCCCCACCGCTTAACACAAAGGTTTTTGAAGAGTTACGAGCCAGCAAGACTCAGGATCTGGAAAAAATGTTAGGATACATCGACACAACCGAATCGAGAATGCAGTACCTTTGCGCTTATTTGGGTGATGAATCGAAGGGGAGCTTCAGCAATTGCGATAATACGGGACAGAAAAAGATCAAAGTGATTGTTACTCCGGAATGGGAGGAACGGTTAAGAGACTTCAGGGAGAACTATTTTCCTGAAATAAATGCAGAAACAAAAGGGACTTGTATCGTAAAAGGGGTTGCAGCATCTTTTTACGGCTTTTCAAACGTCGGAGCAGCCATTCATCGATGCAAATATGAGGGTGCAGGTGAGTTTCCGGACTTCTTAGTCAGGCAAACATTAAAGGCATTTCGTCATAAGTTCGGACAAGAGCCATTTGATTTGCTGCTGTATGTCCCGCCAACCGTTTCGGGTGATTTGGTAAAGAACTTTGCTGAAAAAATAGCACAAGCATTGAAAGTCCCGTTATCACATGAGCTAAGAAAACAAAGGCTTACCTGTGAGCAAAAAGTTTTTGAAAATCATTGCCTGAAACATGATAACGTGGACGATGCGTTTATTTACGATTCGCCCGACGAGATCAGCGGTAAAAACATTTTATTAATCGACGATATTTACGATAGTGGCGCCACTGTGAAAGAAATTGGCAAATACCTGACACATTTAGGAGCGGCAAGCCTTGCACCATTACTGATTGCCCGTACGGTAGGAGGAGATATACATGACGAATGAAGCAGCATACTGGATTACACTGGCACATATTCCCGGATGGGGAAATGCAAAGATTAACAGCCTGATCGCCCGGTTTTCGCAGGAGTATAACCTGAACATCAGGGAGTTTTTCAATTTACAAGAATCGGACTGGCAAAACCTGTACGGACTGGAACCAAAAGAGATTGAGGAGTTGAATGCCGCCAAAGCGGAATTGCCTAACAATGCCTTCCTGGCGGAACAACTGGAAAATGAAGGATATGAATTGATTCCCATCACGTCACCCGATTACTCGCCTGCACTCAAAGCAAACTTAAAAACCAACCAGGCCCCTGCCCTGCTGTACGTGAAAGGCAACAAACAAATACTTCAGGAAAAATCGGTAGCCATTGTCGGTTCACGCAATGCCGCGGAAGTATCGTTGAAATTTACAGACAACATTGCCAGGATGGCGACCAAAAACTTCAAAGTAATCGTCAGCGGTTTTGCCAAAGGAGTGGATAAACAGGCTTTAGATTCTGCCCTGGCTTATATCGGGCAAAGCATTATCGTATTGCCGCAAGGCATTATGACCTTCGGCACAGGCTTTAAAACCTATTACAAACAGATTGTGGATGGGGATGTATTAGTTGTCAGCACCTTTCACCCCCGTGCACCCTGGAAGGTTGAATTAGCCATGGCCCGTAACCCGATTATCTATGCGTTGGCCGATGAAATATACGTCGCTGAATCGTCTGATAAGGGAGGAACCTGGTCGGGGGTAATCGATGGGTTGCGCAAGAAGCGTAAAATCTACGTCCGGAAAGCTGAAACGGCAGAAGAAACGGCCAACGATTTACTGATAGAGAAAGGGGCAATACCGGTGGATCTGACCGGCAACCGGATACTGGATGAGTCAGCCATTCTGGCCAAAGAACTTGATGCTGAGTTTGAGAAAAAGATCCTGGAATTATTAAAGTCCGGGGAATATACTACCAAAGACATCCTGAAAAGGCTTGACATGAACTGGAGCGAGACCAGATTGAGGGAGTTCCTGAAAACACAAAAGGGGATAGTGACCATCCATAAAAAGCCGTTGCGCTATACGGGGAAACAACAGACGCTCTTTGATTAATGAGTTTCCAACTTCAATAATATAGTTTACAAAGTCAAGCATTAAATATTTTTATAGGAAGCTTATTTGTAAATTAAAAACATTGTACCTACCTTTGACGTTAGTAATTTAAATTGATAAAATGATAGTTTCATTTGGATCAAAAGACACAAAGAAAATTTGGGAGGGTGAACAAATTAAACGAATCCCATTAGATATACAACAACTAGGTCGACGGAAACTTAGAATGTTGTATAACTCACAGAGTATTATTGATCTTAGGATTCCACCATCAAATCGATTAGAAAAACTTTCAGGCAAATTATCAGAATTCTATAGTATTCGTATTAATAATCAATGGAGGATAATTTTCAAATGGGAAAACAATCATGCATTGGATGTTGAGATAATCGATTATCATTGAATAAAAAACTAACAAAATGAAGAAATTAAATAACATACACCCTGGAGAGATATTGAATGAAGAGTTTTTAATCCCGTTGAAGATTTCGGCATATAAGCTTTCAAAAGATTTGGAAATACCTCAAACACGTATTTCTCAAATTATCAAGGGCAAACGTAGGATTACAGCAGATACTGCCTTAAGACTAAGTTCTTATTTTGGCAATTCCGCAAAATTCTGGCTGGGATTGCAGGATGACTTTGATATTGAAGAGGAGAAATCGACACAATCGGTAGTCTTTGAAAAAATCCGGTCTATCAGGAATAAAACTACTTCACAACAAGCTGTATAATTCTAAAGAATGAAAACTAACAATCTAACTTCATTATCGGAGCATCTAGATTTACAATATGGAAAACGTGGTACAGAAACACGTGAAAAATATGAGGAAGGATTTGAATCATTTAAACTGGGAGCAATGCTTCAAGAACTTCGTAAAGAAAAAGGGTTGACCCAGGAACAATTAGCTGAAAAATGTGGTACAACTAAAACCTATATATCGCGCATAGAGAATGACGCCAGTGACATTCGTCTTTCAACACTTATGAGAATAATTCGTGAAGGACTTGGTGGACATTTAAATATAAGTGTGGATTTAAACTAAAATTATATGACAAAAATTAAAGTAGGCGTAATTGGTGGTGCCGGATATACGGCCGGAGAATTACTGCGCATCCTGATTAACCACCCGAATGTGGAAATCGTGTTTGTAAACAGCAGCAGTAATGCCGGAAATCCGGTAACTGACATTCACAGCGGATTGATCGGGGAAACTGATCTGGTATTTACTTCAGAGTTACCTTTCGGCGAAGTGGATGCGCTGTTTCTTTGCTCGGCGCATGGCGATAGCAAAAAGTTTATGGAACATCACGAGGTTCCGGCTTCCCTCAAGATCATTGACCTTTCCACCGATTACCGGGCCAAGAGTCCAAACCATGATTTTGTGTATGGTTTGCCCGAACTGAACCGGGATGAAATACGAACTGCAAACCATATTGCTAATCCGGGATGCTTTGCCACGGCTATTCAATTGGCCATCCTGCCATTGGCAGCAGCCGGTTTATTGACCGAAGAAATCCATGTAAATGCCATTACCGGTTCCACCGGTGCGGGCGTAAAACCGTCGGATACTTCACATTTCAGCTGGCGGAATAATAATATTTCCATTTACAAGGCTTTTGGTCATCAACATCTGGAAGAAATAGGACAATCGCTCCGCCAACTGCAGCCGGGTTTCAAAAAAGCAGTAAACTTTATCCCGGTGCGTGGTAATTTTACCCGGGGAATTTATGCAACCACCTACACCTATTGCACCTTAAGCCTGGAAGAAGCAAAAAAACTCTACTCCGATTTCTATAACGGCAGTGCCTTTACCTTTGTGACCGACAAGAACCCGGATTTGAAACAAGTGGTGAACACCAATAAAGGGTTGGTTTATCTTGAGAAACACGGTGACAAATTATTGATCGTATCCATGATTGATAATCTGCTCAAGGGAGCCTCCGGTCAGGCTGTACAAAACATGAACCTGATGTTTGGATTGGATGAAAAAACCGGATTGGGCCTCAAAGCTACCGGATTTTAAGTCTTCAGAGACAAAACCCAGTTGATTCAGCCGGTTTCAGGCAGGATTGTCCCATTGGATTGTAAATCAGGAGTTTTATAGTTGCTGGGTAATCAACAGCAGGAAAAGGAACAAAAAAAGGCTCCTATAAATGTTAACAGCTATAAAAAAACAACTGTTTTGAAGGAAAAAAAAGGCCGAAAAGACTAAAAGTATGTTATATAACATACTTTTAACATAAATAACTACGAAAACACTTGCACCGAATTCAAAAACACCCTACCTTTGCACTGTGATTTTTTCATAGTATTAGATTTAAGGTTAACAAAGATTGGTAGTCAGGCGTGACTACCTTTCGCGTTTTTAAGAGGGTTCATTACCCGGGACAATTCAGATTATCCATACCAACTTTTTTTATCTTACAAACCAAAATTATAACCCGATATACAAAGCGAGCACAGAAGTAATTCAGCGCCCGCTTTTTTCTGTTATGAACCACCTTCTTTATACATAGCAAGGGAGGCCTATAATATGTTAACAGTTATAAAAAACAATCGTTTCAAGGATAAAACAAACCTGAAAAGTTAAAAGTATGTTATATAACATGCTTTTAACATAAATAATTCCGAAAATACTTGCACCGAATTCAAAAACACCCTATCTTTGCATTGTGATTTTTTCATAGTATTAGATTTAAGGTTAACAAAGATTGGTAGTCAGGCGTGACTACCTTTCGCGTTTTTAAGGGGGTTCATTACCCGGGACAATTCAGATTATCCGTATCAACATTTTTTTATCTTACAAACCAAAATTACGATCCGATATACAAAGCGAGCACAGAAGTAATTCAGCGCCCGTTTTTTTCTGTAATGAACCACCTTCTTTAAACATTGCAAGGGAGGCTCATAATGTGTTAACAGTTATAAAAAACAATCGTTTTAAGGATAAAACAAACTCAAAAAGTTAAAAGTATGTTATATAACATGCTTTTAACATAAATAATTCCGAAAACACTTGCACCGAATTCAAAAACACCCTATCTTTGCACTGTGATTTTTTCATAGTATTAGATTTAAGGTTAACAAAGATTGGTAGTCAGGCGTGACTACCTTTCGCGTTTTTAAGGGGGTCCTTCTTCAACAACAATTGAACTATTCGGATTTGCCATCCACTATTTCACGAACACATTCTTTCAGGATATATAAAGCGGGTATTGAAGCAATTCAATACCCGCTTTTCTTTTTGCTCCGGAACTTTCTTTTTAGTACTTTTGACATTCAAAACAGCACTACACATGAAAAATAAAAATGTTCAAACCGAGATTGATGCTTGTTATTTGTATCGTAAATTAGCGGAGCATGAGTCGGATGAAACCGTTGCCAACGTATTTCATCAAATGAGCGAAATAGAACAAGGCCATGCAGAGGCTTTTGCCAGAAAGGAAAACATTCCGATAGAAAATTTAATCCGTCCATCCTGGAGGGCGCTCACCCTGAATTTTGTTGGTAAGATATTTGGATATGACCACGTTTTGAGTTCTTTAATGGATACCGAGAAAGGGTTATCGAATGCCATCATCGCAACCAAAGAAAAGAACAAACAAGAAATCACAGGTGCCGAAACCAACCATGTAAAAATTCTGTGGTCGATACTGGAAAATGAAAAGAAAATAAGCGGTCCACAACTTGCCAAATTCGAATCGCGCCACAGCTCTGGAGGAGGAAATGCCATCCGGGCAGCCGTCCTAGGGGGAAATGACGGATTGGTATCCGTTTTCAGCCTGGTCATGGGGGTAGCCGGTGCTACCGGAGGGAATCAGAGTGTCTTATTAGCCGGCATTGCCGGGCTATTGGCAGGCTCCTTATCGATGGCACTGGGAGAATGGATTTCGGTTAAGAGTTCGCAGGAACTTTACGAGAATCAAATGGCCATTGAAATGGACGAGATTGAAAACAACCCGGAAGGGGAACAAAAAGAATTAGTACTGATATACATGGCAAAAGGAATTCCGGAAGAACATGCCCGGGAAATGGCTGCAGAAATTATACAGGATAAATCGCATGCCCATGAAGTATTAGTGAAAGAAGAGTTGGGTATAAACCCAGAAGAATTGAAAGGTTCGGCAATTGAAGCAGCCATATATTCATTTATGCTGTTTACCATTGGGGGAATCATCCCGGTCATTCCATTTATTTTTACAACCGGCATTCATGCCATAATACTCAGCATTATATTGAGCACTTTCGGTCTGTTTTTAATTGGTGGAGCCATAACCTTGTTTACCGGTAAGAATCTTTGGTATTCAGGATTCCGTCAGATAATCTTTGGGCTACTCGCAGCAGCCGTTACTTTTGGAATTGGAAAAGTGATTGGAATAGCCGTTTCATAAAACAGATTTCAGGAGGAGATGCTTTTAAAATATCCGATCCTCTGAATCTGAATACTAAACAGGGTGCCTTAATGAACAATTTCTATCTGTTATGACTTATATAAATTGTTCACTGAGTTGTGACAAATCTTATATAAACCCGTAAAACAGCCCAATTATGTTTTCAACCAGTCATTTGCATCCCTTATTGGTCCACTTTCCCATTGCCTTGGTAATTATTGGTTTTCTTGCCGAATTAGCATTCTTATTCTTCAAGAAAGAAGCAAGCTTGAACAAAATGGGATATTACCTGCTAATTGTTGGAACACTTGCTGCAGTAGTTGCCTGGCTAAGTGGTAATTTTTTTACATCAGAAATGAATGGAACTGCCGGCAAAATGAGAGAAACCCATGAATTGTTTGCTACAATTACAATGGGATTGTTGATTGCAACTTCCGGACTCCGAACAATCATGTTGGTACTCAAAAATGTAGACCCCAGGTTAAAAGCTCTTGCTTTTGTTCTCTATGGGTTAGCTGCAGTTACAGTCAGTATAACCGGTTATCTGGGTGGATCACTGGTCTATAACTACATGCTGGGCTTATAAAAGGGAAACCGGGAATGAGCAATTTTGTAATGAACGGTTTTGGATAATTTGATTGCTTACTGACAGTTTTTCTGAATAGCACCCTTCGCTTGTACCTGATTGCACTCATCTGCTTTTTGAAAGTCCAGGCAGGCACTTTCTTTTTGGCCTAACGTTATTTTCACATTCCCTCTGTTGTAATACGCATCTCCAAGCTTTGGACTTAATTCAATTGCTTTCGAAAAATCTTCCAGGGAACCTTTATGATCGAGAAGGTGTTCTTTTGTAAGACCCCTGTTTAGAAAAGCTTTTGCTAACTTCGGATTCAGTTCAATTGATTTATTATAGTCACTTATACCCCCTTTAAAATCATTGAGCGCATCTTTTGCATTTCCCCTGTTGTAATAGGCCTCAGCTGTAGAATTCATTTGGATGGCTTTGGAATAATCTTTAATAGCACCTGCATAATCCCCCAGATAATATTTAGCCACGCCCCGATCGACATAGGCATCAGCCAGACCAGGCTGAACTTTAATAGCCAGGGTAAAATCTTCGATAGCACCCGGATAATCTTTAAAATACTGTTTCGTAAAGCCCCTGCTGACAAAGGCCATAGCATCCTTGGGATTGAGTTCAATTACCTTTGTATAATTTTCTATCGCTCCCGGATAATCTTGCAAGTTATACAGGCAATCACCGATATTAAAATAAGCATCGCCGTATTTCGGATTGATTTCCAACGCCTTTCGTTGATCGGCAATCGCCCCGTTATAATCTTGCAGGTAATATTTTGCAATCCCCCGGCTGACGTAGGCTTTTGCATCCTTTGGCTTTAATTCTATAGCCCGGGTATAGTCCTCAACCGCTCCTTTATAATCCTGCTTATCGTATTTGGTGACAGCCCGATTGAAGAAAACGTTAGCCGATTGCCCGAAACCAAAAATACTAAAGGTCAAAGCAGCTAACAGACAGTTAAACTTTTGTTTATTCATGCGTTATTGAATTTATTTATTACCAAAAATCAATTGTTTGAAATCCCGAACAAAATTAAAACTATTTATCCATTTTAAAAAATAACGGAGAAAATGCTTTTTTGACAATGGCTTAAGTTCACCCCAGATGAGATCACTCACTAAAAAGTAAATTGAATACCGTTATGGCCAATCCAATAAATGAATCGAATCGGACCAACATAATTCCATGGAAGATTTCTAAAGAAATAATAACTTATTATAATAAAAGAAACAGTTTTAAGCGAAGTCAGCCACTTATGTTTTAAATAGGGAAAATTTAAGTATTTTTGTCACTTTAATCGCTTGCTTTAACAAAACATCATGCCAGATGTGATAAAAACCAATTCCCCTTTTAAAATAATTTTATATTATGGTACTGCCAATAATAAGAATAAGAATTGCGGGCGTACCGGATAAGTAGTGGAAGCAAGCCTGAAGGAGAAAGCTGACAATAAAAAGCATCGGCTTTTAATCGTAAAATTACAGATCTTCCACAACCTATCCAGCAAAACCAAAATTGAAAATCAAGATTAAATATTAACTCAAAAGCATGAAAAAAACAGCAAGTTGTATACTTTGTTCCCTAATGATCCAATTAACAGTTATTGCCGACAATAACAGAGTTTTGTATAAAGATTCTTCTGCTCCCATTGAAAAGCGGATTCAGGATCTTGTTTCAAGAATGAGTTTAAATGAGAAAATCCAACAGCTTAACCAATATGTACTGGGAGAAAATACCAATGCCAATAACCTGGGAGAAGCAGTATCAACCATACCAGCCGGGATCGGTTCTTTAATTTACTTTGAGAGTAATCCTGTTTTAAGAAATGAGATCCAGAAAAAAGCGATGAAAGAATCGAGGCTGGGTATCCCGGTTCTTTTCGGATATGATATCATTCATGGCTTTCGCACGATTTATCCTATTTCATTGGCACAGGCATGCTCCTGGAATCCGGGTCTGGTAGAACAAGCTTGTGGCGTTGCAGCCCGGGAAGGTAGCATGGCCGGAGTTGACTGGACCTTTTCACCCATGATCGACATAGCACGGGATAGCCGTTGGGGGAGAGTTTCCGAAGGCTATGGTGAAGACCCTTATGCCAATGGCGTATTTGGAGCAGCTTCCGTTAAAGGCTATCAGGGTAAAAATCTGTCGGACCCCTATTCCATTGCAGCCTGTTTAAAACATTTTGTCGGATACGGCGAATCGGAAGGAGGCCGTGATTACCATTATTCCGATGTATCGGCCCAATCGTTGTGGGAGACCTACCTGCCACCTTATGAAGCATGCATTAAGGCGGGTGCAGCCACTCTAATGAGCTCGTTTAATGATATCAGCGGAATACCCGGATCGGCAAATCCGTATACATTAACCACCATTTTAAAACAACAATGGAAGCACGATGGATTTGTAATTTCAGACTGGAATGCTGTTGATCAATTAATAAATCAGGGATTTGCTGCCAATAAAAAAGAAGCTGCCTGCAAAGCATTTATGGCTGGAGTAGAAATGGATATGACTGATAATGATTATGCGGATTTTTTACCCCAACTTATAGCAGAAAAAAAGGTCCCTATGGAAAGAGTTAACGATGCCGTTAGCAGAATCCTCCGTATCAAATTTAGATTGGGTTTATTTGAACACCCTTATACCCCTGAAGCTTCAGAATCTGAACGTCTTTTGTTGCCGCAAAGTATTGAAATTGCCCGTAAATTAGCCGAAGAATCGATCGTATTGTTAAAGAACGAGAAACAACTACTTCCCATCACTTCCCGATATAAAAGAGTTGCACTGATAGGTCCCATGGCGAAAGACAAAGAAAATCTACTGGGTGCCTGGCAAGCACACGGCCAGGTCAACGATGTGGAGTCTATCTTTGAAGGATTGGAGAAAGAATGGAAAAGCAATATTGAACTGGACTACGCAAAAGGTTGTGATTTTGAAGGAGATAACGAATCGGATTTTAAAGAAGCGCTAACTGCAGCACAGAATTCCGACATTATTCTGGTTTGTTTGGGAGAAAAAGGGAATTGGAGCGGCGAAAATGCCTCCCGTTCAACCATTGCCTTGCCTTCCATTCAGGAAAAGTTGGTCTCTGAATTGAAAAGAACGGGCAAACCCATTGTACTTATACTCTCCAATGGCCGACCACTTGAGTTAATCCGGTTGAGATCTCAGGTTGATGCGATCGTGGAAATATGGCAACCTGGAGTTGCAGGGGGAGCCTCACTGGCAGGAATCTTATCCGGTCGAATTAATCCTTCAGGCAAATTAGCCATTACTTTTCCTTTGACAACTGGCCAGATACCGGTATATTACAACATGCGCCAATCTGCCAGGCTTAAAGAAGGCTTTTATCAGGACATACCGACGGAACCGGCGTATTGGTTTGGTCATGGGTTAAGTTATACCACCTTTACGTACGGCAACCTCAAACTTTCAGCAACAAAAATTAAGAAGAATGAAAAACTGATTGCTGAAGTAGAAGTTCAAAACACCGGGGCAATGGACGGAAAAGAAACAGTTCTCTGGTTCATATCCGACCCCGTAGCTTCCATTACCCGGCCAATGAAGGAGTTGAAGTTTTTTGAAAAGAAGGAACTTAAAGCCGGGCAAAAGTCGATATTCAGGATGGAGATTGACCCAATGCGTGATTTGAGTTTCCCTGACTCAAACGGGTTGCGTCATTTGGAAGCAGGCGATTTTTACCTGACTATCGGCAATCAGAAAGCAAAATTTGAATTGGTTGATTAAGGTTTTCTCTACGGGATTATCTGTTTTTTAAGACTAAACAGAATCTATTTCTTTAACAGGACGTTGCAGGATAAGAAATTTAATTCCATATCTGTAACGTCCTGTTAATTTTTTCTATAGCCGCCTACCGGGCAAAAAAAAAGAATCCATGAACTAAATCATGAATTCTCTCTGAGTTGCGGAGGCTCGACTCGAACGAACGACCTTTGGGTTATGAGCCCAACGAGCTACCACTGCTCCACTCCGCGCTGTTTGTAAGTGCAAAAGTACTGCTTTTTTTGGAATCATCAAATCTTTCTGTGTTATTTTTTGTCATTTCGTAAGGACAATCCGTTATAAAATTGATTTTAAGCGGATTCAATGCCTCTATTTTTCAGAAATTATTGTCAGGAGCCATACATAAAGTAAAAAAATGGAAATCCGTGTTGTGATTAATTGTAGGAAAGTTTGTTTTAAAACATTTTTATGTACATTCTAAGTACTGATGGCCATTTTTTTATGTTTGTAATAAAAAAAATGCTATATTTGCACCTCGTTAAAAAAATCAAAAACAATTAATGTCTTATTTTAAATAAATTTTCCATGCAAAACAAAGGACTTATTAGACTTTTTGCAATATCACTTACCTTAGTGTGTCTATTTTACTTATCTTTTACTGTTGTTACAAATATGTACAACAAAAAGGCAAAGGAGTATGCTGCTGGTAATCCATTGAAAGAGTATAATTACTTAGACTCTATTGGGAGTGAAAAAGTATGGTTGGGATACACCCTGAAGGAATGTCGTGACAAAGAGATTAATTTGGGCCTCGACTTGAAAGGCGGTATGAACGTGACACTTGAAGTATCGGTTGCCGATATTATCCGGTCATTATCCGATTTCAACACAAATCCAAATTTCAATCAGGCACTGAATCTTGCCACCGAACGTCAAAAGACTAACAGTCAAATTTCGTATATTGACTTATTCGTCAATGCGTATACCGAGTTAGACCCACACGCCAAGTTAGCAAGTATTTTCAGTACCTTTGAACTGAAAGATAAAATATCGCTGACCTCTTCGAATAGTGATGTTGTAAAAGTATTAAAAACCGAAGTTGAAGGTGCGATTGCCAACTCATTTAACGTGTTGCGCCAACGTATTGACCGTTTTGGGGTTGTTCAGCCAAACATTCAAAAGCTTGGAAACGGACGTATCCTAGTAGAACTTCCCGGTATCAAAGAACCTGCACGTGTCCGCAAATTGCTTCAGGGTTCTGCCAATCTGGAATTCTGGGAAACATACGATTTAAATGAAATCATTAGCAATATCACGGATGCAAATAAAGTCCTTGCTACATTGCAGGCCGCCGGAGGTACTGCTGCAACAGCGGCTAAAGATACCACAAAAGCCGTTGCTGCTGCTGGCAAAACTCAGGCTAAAAAAGCAAAATCTATTTCTAATGTTGACAGTCTGAAAGCTGCCTTAGCAAAGAAGACGGCAACAGCAAGCGATTCGACAAAGGTGAATGAAAAGAGCCGTAAGGAGAATCCTTTGTTTGCGGTACTTCAACTGAATGCTCAGGGAGGACAGGTTGCCCGCGGTCCGGTTATCGGGTTGGCTCAGAGCAAGGATACTGCTTTGGTTAATGCCTATCTTAAGGTAAAACAAGTACGGGAGGTATTGCCACGCGACCTTGGATTCAGATGGTCGGTGAAGGCGCTGGATAAAAAAGGAGAAATCTTTCAGTTAGTTGCCATCAAAATAACGAACCGGGATGGACGTGCTCCACTGGCCGGTGATGTAATCACGGATGCACGTGCGGACTTTAGTCAAACATCAGCATATGCCAACGTAAGCATGTCCATGAATTCTGAAGGAACGAAAACCTGGGCACGTATGACCAAAGATAATATCGGCAAGTCGATCGCTATTGCATTGGATGGTTATATTTATTCCTTCCCTACCGTAAATACTGAAATTACCGGGGGTAGCTCACAAATCACCGGAAACTTTACCGTAGAAGAAGCCAAGGATTTAGCCAACACGTTGAAATCGGGTAAAATGCCTGCTCCCGCTCATATAGTACAGGAAAATGTAGTTGGTCCTTCATTAGGACAGGAAGCCATTAATAACGGTTTGGTTTCATTTATTATTGCATTTATCCTGGTATTGCTTTACATGATCTTGTATTATGGATTTGTACCCGGTATTATTGCCGATTTAGCATTACTTGCCAACGTATTCTTCCTGATCGGTATTTTAGCTTCGTTCACAGCTGTACTGACATTGCCCGGTATTGCAGGGATCGTTCTGACGTTAGGTATGGCCGTTGATGCCAATGTACTTATGTATGAGCGTATCCGGGAAGAAATGAATAAAGGCAAAACCATGAAACGAGCCATCGATGATGGTATTGGAAGTGCCCTTTCTGCTATTATCGACTCCAACGTTACCACTTTAATTACAGCAACTATTTTAGCTGTCTTTGGTACCGGACCTATTAAAGGTTTTGCCGTAACGGAAATTATCGGAGTAATTACTTCCTTCTTTACCTCTGTGTTCCTGACCCGTTATATGTTGTATTTGTATGCCAACCACGAAAGTTCAAAAGAAATCTCGTTCATTACCGGGGTTACCAAGAATTGGTTCAAAGACACAAAGGTGGATTTCATGGGAATCCGGAAATGGATGTATGGACTGTCAGGCGCATTGATTTTGATCAGTTGTATTTCATTCGGTGTCCGTGGATTTAGTTTGGGTGTTGACTTTTCAGGAGGTAGAAATTACGTCGTAAGTTTCGACCAACCTGTCAGTACAGAACAAGTACGTACCTTACTTCAAAATGCATTTGAAGGTGATATGCCTCAAGTAATCACGATTGGTTCAGAAAATCAGGTCCGTATTGCTACAAAATATAAAATTAATGATAACGCTTCAACTATCGATAACGAAATTGAAGGTAAGCTTTATGAAAATTTAAAGCCATTGCTTAAGAAGTCGGTAACACGGGCTGAATTTATTAAGGAAAATATCAAGAGTTCTCAAAAGGTCGGGCCAACGGTTGCAGATGATATTAAACGGTCAGCTGTATGGGCAGTACTCTTTGCAATTATAGGAATCGGCGTTTATATCTTCATTCGATTCAGGGAATGGGGGTATGCATTAGGAGCCATTGTTTCCTTAGCACACGATGCCATTATCACCTTAGGGTTATTCTCCTTGTTCTACGGGTTTTTACCTTTCTCCATGGAAATCGACCAGTCGTTTATTGCGGCCATACTGACAGTAATCGGGTACTCGGTCCACGATACAGTTATCAACTACGACCGTATCCGTGAGAATGTAGGTTTGTTCCCGAAACGAGACAGAATATCCATTATCAACCTATCCGTAAATGAAATGTTAGGACGAACATTCAGTACGACGGCAACTGTAATCTTAACGTTGCTTGCGATATTCATTTTTGGTGGTGAGACTATCCGAGGATTTATCTTTGCCATGTTATTTGGTATCTTTATCGGAACTTATTCTTCAGTATTTATCGCTTCCCCAATTACGGTAGAAATGGAAAAACTGATAAGCATAGCCCGTAAGAAAAAAGAGATCAAGAAGCTTGCTCATGAAACAGAAAAATAGTTCAGAGAAATCTGTTTTATAAAGGAAAAGCCTTACTGAAAATTCAGTAGGGCTTTTCCTTTATAACATCATCCCATCACTGAAACACTTTAATCCGGTCCGGTTATACCAATTGTACGGACAGAACACTCCAACCGGTTTCATACTTTTGCTGCCGATAGCCGTGCGTATAAATACCAGCTTCTATTCGCAACTTTGTTCTTTCTATAAAGAGTTGATTTGCCATGACTGGTAAGCGTACGGGCATACTTTTTATCCCTAATCTCCGGCTCTTGTTTTAACACTTGGATATGTGATGTATAATCATTTATAATTACTATCTTTGGCGTTTTGATTATTCGGAGCTATTCAGGCTGAACTATCAGATAACTAAGTACTTATTTACCTGAAACGTTGGATTATTTTTATAATAGCCCTAAAGGCACCATTAGTTATTTTTTTGTACAATGGAAATTCACATCAATAATTAATATTTAAACACAAAACAATTTATGAGAAAACTCGCATTTATTCTTTTCATTTTCGTTGCATTGGCAGCAAAGGCACAAACAGACCTACAGGTTCTTTACGATACGGGTAAAGGACGCAATTACTGGACCACAACAGTAGAAATGTTTAAACCCGATAAATGGGGAAGCTCCTACTTTTTTGTTGATATGTATTACAATGGAGGTAAGGATCGCCATCCTTCATTGGCATATACGGAAATTTCCAGATGCTTAAAGTTTTGGAATGGTCCCCTGAGCGCACACGTAGAATACGATGGCGGATTGCTTTCGGTCGGGAATGCCTACCTGCCTATTAATAATGCCTGGCTGGCCGGTGTTGATTATGGTTGGCATGACCAGGCGTTTTCAAAATTTCTGAACTTCAAAGTACTTTATAAAACCATTCAGGGAAAGAATCCCAATTCCTTTCAGTTGACGGGTGTCTGGACGCTGAATTATTTCAAAAACAAAGTAACGGTATCGGGATTTGCCGATTTCTGGAGAGAAGATAATGTAAACTTCACGAATGGTAATAACGAACCAATCACACCTACCAATACTAAATTTGTATTCATCAGCGAACCTCAGTTCTGGTATAATGCTACAGAGCATCTATCTTTAGGAGGCGAAGTCCAGGTTGCCAGCAACTTTAGTACGGTGAACGGATTAAAGGTCAGCCCTAAGGTAGGTGCAAAATGGAATTTCTAAATCCTTAAATCATAAAATCATGGTCGATAAATTATTTAAATTAAAAGAAAACGGAACTACCGTACGGACCGAAATCATTGCTGGCATTACCACCTTCATGACTATGGCTTACATCCTTTTTCTGAACCCGAATATTTTGGGTGTTACCGGAATGGACAAGAACGCCGTGTTTTTCGCTACGGCCATTTCAGCCGGTTTTGTAACAATTGCCATGGGACTGGTAGCTAACTTTCCCATGGCGTTGGCTCCCGGCATGGGACTGAATGCCCTGTTTGCAACCGTTGCATTGGCGGGTGTGGGTATGCCCTGGCAATCTGCACTTGGCGCAGTATTTATTTCAGGTATCATTTTTATCCTGCTTACTGTTACCCAGGTCCGTCAGATTCTGGTAGTGGCAGTTCCAAACTCGCTTAAAAGGGCAATAACCGTTGGTATCGGGTTGTTCATTACCATTATCGGGTTCAAGTTATCGGAAATCATGGTGGTAACGGCTAAAGTGATACCGCCAACCCTGGCTGCATTGGGAAAAGATGCCGCCCCCACTACCCTGAAATTCTTCGAATGGAATATCAGTATGGGCAGTTTCCACAATCCTTCCATGGATCTTTGTCTGATCGGACTGGGAATAGCCGCTATTTTAATGGCTTTACACATTAAAGGATCTCTCTTAATAAGCATCGTTGCTGCCACTTTGATCGGCATTCCGATGGGTGTGACGGAGATACCGGCAAACTTTACGATCTTTAGTCTGCCCGATTTCCATCATCTTGCCGTAGGAGCCCTGGATATTAAAGGAGCTCTAAATATGGGAATCTGGACCGTGGTTTTCACCTTTACCTTTGTTGAATTGTTCGATACATTTGGCACGTTGGTCGGCACGGCTACGAAAGCCGGATTAGTGGACAAAGATGGGAACTCACCAAAAATCGGTAGAGCCATGTTGGTGGATGCTATCGGCGTTTCATTCGGAGCTTTGATGGGAACAAGTACCGTAACCACTTATGTGGAAAGTGCCGCGGGTATCGGCGAAGGCGGACGTACCGGGTTAACGGCTATCACTACCGGGGTGCTCTTTTTGATGGCGCTGGTGCTGGCACCGTTGGCCGGCATTATTCCAAGTGCAGCTACTGCACCGGCATTGATTATTGTAGGGGTGCTTATGGCTTCTTCTGTCCTGGAAATCGATTTCAATGATTTCACAGAAGCTTTCCCGGCCTTCCTTACTTTCATCTTAATGCCGTTGACCTACAGCATTGCCAATGGTATTGCCGGCGGTATTATTGCCTATACACTCCTGAAAGTGGTTACCGGAAAATGGAAAATGGTTCATTGGATGATGTACCTCCTTTTTGTGCTGGTGGTCGTACGATATATTTTCCTGAGTGAATAATCCGCTTTATCAGACGGACAAAAATAAAAACAAGAGGCTGCCTGGATTTCAGGCAGCCTCTTGTTTATAATAGATACACGTGTTATGTGTAAATGTATTATTTATAAATGGTATTCAGGATATTGGCCAGTTGAATTCCACCACGGTAAAGCATTTCGTCCCGTTTATCAGCAAAGAAATAGACGTAATGATAATTGCTGGTATCGGTAGTATCATAACGGTAGATTGATTCCCGGACGGCATACGAAGCTTCGATGGATTGTAGCAGGCCGTACTTTTTGAATTCGGCTTTGCGGGGTTCGTACTTATCCTGTAAATATCGGCTGAATTCGGAATAGGACATCTTTTCACTATCAATCAAGGCACCATCCCAGACTGCATGCAGATTGGTTTTCCGCCCGAACCAGTTGAAATCAACTTTATTCCCCCCCTTGTCGTCTTTGCGTCCCAAATGCATCGGTTGGTGAAGGTCGCCGACAAAATGGACCAGGAATTTCAAAGCTTCAGTATCATTTTTATCTTTCTTCAGGCGGACAATCATTGAATCGATGGCAAAAAATAAATGCTGACCTTCTGCGGTAGGATTGTCCCACAGCTTTTTTAGGTCGGCAGAGGTCATATTATCGTCCAGATCCTGAAAGTGCCATTGATAGCTGTATGCATAGCGGTTATCGCTGCGTACCTCATCCGCCCAGGTTGCTTCATAAACCATTCCCCGCTTGCCAAGGACTTTATCTACCTTTCCCTTGGCGCTATTGGTCAGGTTATTATACGCAATGTCCGCTATTATCCGATGCCCGACAGCATCGTAAGCGGAAAGGGAAAGTGTTAATCCCAAAAAACAACTGGTGAGAAAGAGTTTGCTGATTTTCATATTTTATCTTTTTAATTACGTGATCCGCTAGATGGATCTTGTCTTGGAAAATGGTATATACGGGGGCAAAGATAGAATATTAATTCAGAAAGTTAATCAAAAAACAGTTCCTAAAAAGCAAAAAAACCATGGGGCGCCATAGAATAAATAATTGGAAATATAGATGGGCCGCTGTTATTTTTACTTCTTACCGGAAGGGAATAAAGGAAGCTCTGTAAGGTATTCAGTTTTCTACGAAAGAGAAGGTAAAAGAGAAATAAGGTTTTTAAAGTAGTAAATTATTATGGGCTATCCGGTAGGTTTTAAATCTATAAATAAGAGAATTAATATCGGATATAAAGTTATTGTATTCAAAAACAAAGAATTGAAAATGGCTACTAAGTCACTTAGTACACTAAGAAATAAACTGAATATGAATTTAATCTTCGTGCTACTGAGTGGATAACGAACGCGATATGGAAATCGCGTGTCCCTGGTATGAACTTAATCTTTGTGTTACTGAATGTTCTCCCGATTCCCGGGATGTTTCATTTACTGTTAAGTGGTAAATCTTCTGTTTTCAATTGTATAGCAAATAAATCTGAATAAAGTATAGGGATTTAAAATTAAAAATCGTATTTCTGCTTTTAACCGAAGGAGGAATATTAAGTGGAAATAGCTAGCTCTTATTCAAATTATAGAACACTATCTACTTTTTTTTACTTAAATGGCGCATTTTAAGTTCTCCGTTCGTTTGATTTGACTCCCGCCACGGCTCATTCCAGCCGAGAAGCCCAACCGGTGTACATTTATCTGAATTTTCAGGATAGACGGGAACCTGCATGAAGTGGCATTTTCTTTTCAAAAGAGGGAATTTTCTCGGTCTGGGTTCAACCGTATTTCAACCGTATTTCAGTCTTATTACCTCCTAGGTTCAGAGGGGGTTCAGTGAGGGTTCAGTGAGGGTTCAATGAGGGTTCAATGAGGTACACCTAACTGAACCCCCTCGAAACCCCCTCGATACTCCCTCTGAACTGTCTCTATACAGAGAAAGAACCCCGGAGTAAGTAAGACTGAAGGAAGAGGATACTCCCTGGGGAGGAAGGATCCGAAATGAAACAACATCCGTCAACGAGCTGGAATCCGGAGAAGGATCGACTTCAACATTCCACCAACTTCGACCGATGGCCGGGTGCCGGATCAATAGTTAACTGAGATTGTCCGGGTGTATAAAATAAAACATGCAGTTATACCACCTGCTTAAATACTGGTTTAGTTGATTTCCGGCTCATCACCAACCGGACAGTCGGACAATCAACATTTTTCCCAATACATTAAACCTTTACTGTTAATTCGCGTCAAAGAAAGAAACAAATAAAAAAATGTTCAATTTTAAAATCAATTTTATGGGAAAAAGAAATGTACTGGCAATGCTGGTAATTGCCTTTGGAGTTGCTAATTTTACAACTTCGTGTTCAAGCGATAGTGCAAGTGCAAGTGCAACCGCTACGACTTTAACTGCCACGGCCAGTGATGAAAGTCAGGCAGCAACCATTAGCGATAATGTCGACAATGAAGTTGACAATTATGTTACAACGTCTGCTCTCAATGGTTCCGGTGCGGTAAAATCGTTGGTGGGAACAACTGTTTTAACCGGTCCTACAATTACCATCGACAAACCTGACTCCACTAATTTTCCTAAAACATTTACCATTGATTACGGAACGACCGGCTTTATCGGGCAACGTGGAGACACGCTGAAAGGAAAAGTTATTGTTGTGGTTAGCAATAAAATGTGGAAAGCAACTTCCACGCGTACCATGACATTCAATAATTTCTCAATAAACGGGAATGCCGTTACCGGAAAAAAAGTTCTCACCTATGACGGATTAATCGGTTTGCATCCGACATGGACTCTCAGTGCAAAGGATACCATTACCCGTACCGATGGCAGCAAAGTTATCTGGAATTCCGACCGTACACGTGAACGAATAAATGATAACGGAACACCGCTTATCTATTGGGACGATAATTATTCCATTTCAGGCGGTTCGAACGGAGTGAATGCAAAAGGAGTCGCTTTTACTTCCGTTATTGATGCCAACAATCCATTACTGATTGAAGGAAAATGGCCATTTTTCACCAAAGGAACTGTAACCACTACTTCCGGCAATAAAACTGTTGTCATAGATTATGGTGATGGCACAAAAGATAATAAAGCAATTGTCACGACCAATGGAGTCACCAAAACAATTACATTGAGGAAATAACTGAACTAAACAATAGACTTTAGATGAATGAATGGCCGTGAAGTAATTGCTTCACGGCCATTCTTTTTAGTATGATCAAAATCTTTTTAATATCTTTGCAAATTATTTGGGTTGAAAAACAGATGACCCGTTAAACTAATCTGTCGGATTTGCAAGATCCCTCTGTATTTCAATGATCCGTTGTCGATTGTTGACTGCTGACTGTTAATGATAACTTATTTATGCTTTCTATCCCGGATGAATATCATTTGTATTTAAAATTTGAAAAAGCGTTATCCAACAATACGATAGAGGCTTACGAAAGCGACTTGTTGAAATTATCGGGTTATCTGAAAGATGCGCACCTTTCATTAGAGGCCGCAACGGCAGAGCAGTTGCGCGATTTTATTATCGAAATCAGTAGTTTAGGTATTCATCCCCGTTCGCAGGCACGTATCTTATCGAGCATAAAATCCTTTTATCACTTTCTGATTTATAAAGACCACCGATCCGATGACCCGACCGAGTTACTGGAAAGTCCTAAAATCGGGTTGCGCCTGCCTGAGGTTTTATCGGTCAAAGAGATAGATGCCATAGTCGGCGCCATCGATCTTTCGAAACAGGAGGGTCAACGGAATAAAGCCATCATCGAAGTGCTTTATGGGTCGGGGTTACGTGTTTCGGAACTGATCGGGCTTCAACTTTCGAAACTTTATCTGGAGGAAGGCTATATGCTGGTTGAGGGAAAAGGGAGCAAACAACGGTTAGTCCCCCTGTCACCCCAGTCCATAAAACAAATCGGGCTTTGGAAAACCGACCGGAACCTGCTTTCGATTAAAAAAGGGAATGAAGATCTGCTGTTTCTAAACCGGCGGGGCTCCAAGTTGACACGTGCCATGATTTTTACTATTGTAAAAGAACTGGCCCTGTTGGCGGGCATCCGGAAAAACGTGAGTCCCCATACATTCCGGCATTCTTTTGCAACACATCTATTGGAAAACGGAGCCAACTTACGGGCTATCCAGCAACTGCTGGGCCATGAGTCCATAACAACAACCGAGCTCTATACCCACATTGATGTACATTATTTAAGACAAACCGTGATGGATTGCCATCCCCTATACCGCCGGAAAAGGGAAATGGAGCTGGCACAAGAACCGGGACAGAACTAAAAGAGAAAAAGGAACCAAATTTGACGGAGAACCTTATGACCCCGGTCCGGGACATAACGATATGATTTATGAGAATAAACAGTTGCCTAAAAACAATCCATTCAATACGTACTTTTCCCCTCAAAAGTGTACGTATTCATATCTTGCTTTTATTTTTATTTTTTACCACATTCCTTGCCGCACAAGAGACCTTAGTTGTGGGGCAGGTGGTGAACAGTAGTGATAAGACTCCGATTCCGGGGGTCAATATCTCCTTTAAAAATTCACAAGTCACGGCTCAAACCAACGAAGAAGGCTATTTTGTTATCCGGACAACCGGCCGGCAAAATACGCTAGTTTTTTCGTGCGTTGGGTATAAGAAGCTGGAGATTAAAGTAAAACCGGGAGAAGGGGCCGGTGTACAGATCGAAATGAACGAAGAAGACACTTTGCTACGGGAGGCTTTCATAATCCCGGGAGTTAATCCGGCTATCGACTTAATGCGAAAAGTCCGGCTGGCAAAGAAAAGAAATGATGTAAGCCGTCAAAAAGGATTTAATGCCCAAAGCACCGAACAAATCCTCGTGTTATTAAGCAAAATCAACCAACGCTCGTTGAGCAAACGAATCTTCGACCAATTAAAAAAGGGGGACCTTTCGCACACCGATTCGGCGTTAGTTCTTCCGTTATACATGACTGAAAATAAATACCGGCTAACAGAATCGGAAAAGAAGCTCCTTTCTAAAAATGTTTTTTCATCCCC
>JAUZOM010000005.1 GCA_030706465.1 Bacteroidota bacterium
TCAGAATTTTATTCAACAGTAAATCGTTATGGCAGCAATGCTGACCACGTAACTGGTTGTACGAACCCATCAACGACCAAGCATGCCCTTCCAGAACGGCCGCTTTGAATGCAGGCAAATAAATTTCACGCAACGCACGGTCGCTTAAATTTACATTGATATGATCCCTCCATCTTTCCTGATTATTGAGCGCAAAATGCTTCACACAGGCGGATACTCCATTTTGTTGCACCCCCTGAACATAAGGCGCCACCATTTGGGAAGACAAGTAAGGATCTTCGCCCATGTATTCAAAATTACGTCCGTTAAGCGGGGTCCGGTATATATTCACTCCCGGCCCTAAAAGAACGGTCTTGTTACGGTAGCGGGCTTCCTCTCCGATCGCCTTGCCATACAATAAGGCCATTTCCGGGTTAAACGAAGCAGCCATACAGGTCAGTGCCGGAAAGGCGGTACAGGAGTCATTCGTACAGTGCGCACCCGACCATTCGTCCCACAACACATCTTCACGAAGGCCATGAGGGCCATCATCCGTCCACACTTCGGGTATACCCAGCCGGGGAACACCTTTAGAACTGAACTTTGACTGGGCATGACACATGGCTACTTTTTCCTCTAATGTCATGATTGAAAGCGCATTCTCCACCCGATTTTCAATAGGTTGAGCAGTGTCTAAATAAACCGGTTTTGCCTTTTGAGCGTTGGCTTGGAATCCTGTTAATGCTACCAGGCAAAGCAATGCTGTTGTGAGTTTCTTCATAGAAATACGATATTTTGTTTAATTTATTTACAATATTGTTTAACTTGGAATTAATCAGTTTTTAGAAGGTATCTTACTTTGATGAAAAAAGAGAGTTCTCCTGTATTATAAATGTGATATTCGATATTTAGAAGGCCGGATAATTTCATTTTTAATAAAAGAGCTGCAAATTTAATTCAATTTATCGAAAAACAAACATATTTATTAAAACAAAGAAATGTCAGGTCTATACCGGTATAGATTCGAAATGCCCTATCAAATTCGGATATTGAACCGAATCAATAAATACATGTAATGGCTTTGCCGGATAGGCTCTGAAAAGTCTATCCGGCTACGATTAAAAATCAATGAAATCAGGTTTCTTATTATAAGCTTCCTCTTTCGGGCAAATACTCTGTTCATTCCAACCGTTGAAGTACTCGTAACTATTCTTTGCCAGGCCCTATGCAGGTCGAATTCCTGCCGTTATTCGTTTTTGGTATAGATAGGGTTCAGTTAGGGTTCAGTTAGGGTTCGGTTAGGGTTCGGTTAGGGTTCGGTTAGGGTTTGGTTAGGGTTTGGTTAGGTATACCTATCCGAACCCTATCTGAAGTCTATCCGATTTCTCTTTATACCTAAAACAGAAGGCGGTTAAGATCCGCTAGTGATAGATTGGGCAAAGACAAGAGAAATAAGATCATACTACCTTCATTCTTTTGCTGAAATTAATTTTGGTTTATGAAGAAAGGCCATTAGGGCGTATTGGTTCATTCAATCGTAGTTCTTAACGAAACAACCCGGATAGCTAATCTGTTCGTTCCTGTCCATTCAGGCATGTTTCCATAAACGGTCCGGTAGAATCCGCATCATCGGTCCCTTTCAATACAAGCAGAAAAGAGTTTGTATCAACTGTTTTAATTCAATTTACAGTTATTTTTCCTTTCACTCTTTCTTTGTATCTTTGCAAAGCAATCATTTCACAATTATACCATTAAACGATTACACAATATTTATGGCAGACGAAAAGAAAGTTATATTCTCGATGGTGGGAGTCAGCAAAGCATTTTCACCACAAAAAAAAGTATTAAACAACATCTACCTTTCGTTTTTTTACGGAGCAAAGATCGGGATTATCGGTCTGAACGGTTCAGGTAAATCGACGTTATTGAAAATTATTGCCGGCGTGGAAAAGACATTCGACGGTGAAGTCGTCTTTTCGCCCGGCTATTCTGTCGGTTACCTGGAACAGGAACCACATTTGGACCCGACCAAAACAGTAAAAGAAATAGTACAGGAAGGCGTGCAGGAAATTGTAGACATGCTGGCCGAATATGAACGGATCAACGAACAGTTTGCCGAGCCGGATGCGGATTTCGATAAGCTCATTGCCCGGCAAGGGGAATTACAGGAACTGCTAGATCATGCGGATGCCTGGAACCTGGATAACAAACTGGAGCGGGCCATGGATGCCTTACGCTGTCCGGCAGAGGAAGCGTTGGTATCGGTATTATCGGGAGGTGAACGCCGCCGGGTAGCCTTATGTCGTTTATTGCTCCGTCAACCGGATATCCTGTTACTGGATGAACCGACCAACCACTTGGATGCCGAATCGGTGGAATGGCTGGAGCATTACCTGCAACAATATGCCGGAACGGTAATCGCCATTACCCACGACCGGTACTTCCTGGATCATGTTTCGGGATGGATACTGGAACTCGACCGGGGTGAAGGTATTCCCTGGAAAGGAAACTACACCTCCTGGCTCGAACAAAAGACAGCACGTATGGCAGGTGAAGAAAAACAAGCCAGCAAAAGGCGTAAGACACTGGAACGTGAATTAGAATGGGTACGCATGGCTCCCAAAGCACGTCACGCGAAAGGAAAAGCACGTCTGGAAGCATACGACCGGTTGATCAATGAAGATCAAAAAGAAAAAGAAGATAAGCTGGAACTCTTTATCCCCAACGGTCCCCGCCTGGGGAACAAAGTAGTGGAAGCGATCGGTGTATCGAAAGCTTTCGGAGATAAATTATTATTCGAAGATCTTAACTTCATGCTTCCACCCAATGGTATTGTAGGAATTATCGGACCAAACGGAGCCGGTAAAACGACTTTGTTCCGGCTCATGATGGAGCTGGAGAAAGCGGATAAAGGAACATTTGAAGTCGGCGAAACCGTAAAGATCGGGTATGTAGACCAAAGTCATGCAGATATTGATCCGGATAAAACGGTCTATCAGGTTATATCCGGAGGTACCGAATTTATACGTGTAGGAGGAAAAGAAATCAATGCCAGGGCTTACCTGTCACGATTCAACTTCACAGGCGGTGATCAGGAAAAACTATGCGGTATTCTATCGGGTGGTGAACGAAACCGGTTGCACCTGGCTATCACCTTAAAATCGGAGGCGAATGTTTTATTGCTCGATGAGCCTACCAACGATATCGACGTTAATACCTTGCGCGCACTGGAAGAAGGACTTGAGAACTTTGCCGGCTGTGCTGTCGTCATCTCACACGACCGGTGGTTTCTCGACCGTATCTGTACACATATTATTGCCTTTGAAGGTAATTCACAGATATTTGTATTCGAAGGATCTTACTCCGAATATGAAGAAAACAAACGCTTGCGCCTGGGTGACGAAGGTCCGAAACGAATACGATTTAAGAAATTAATCGTTTAATCAAAACAATGTGATAACAGGCCAATAGAAACAATGACGATTAAATGAACTCGTTATTTCTGTTTCTTTTCCAGCACTAACCAGTTGGGAGCCGGTAGTAAAATTGATTTCGAATCTGGTTATACAAAAATAAAATGCGCTTCCCTGAATAACATCGGAAAGCGCATTTTGGTTTAATAGAAATGAAATGATTCTGAATTACATTCCGTCCTCTATGTTCCAGACAAAAGCACGAATACCCATACGCTCCGAAGTTCCATCCAACGTACGTAAATCTTCCAGTATCGGTTTTACCTTTGCATCATCAACCACCGTGAGAATGGCCGTATTTAGTGCCGGCCACGCGTGAGTTCCGTAATGAGGGTCACCGGTTATACTTCCGCGGCCAATAACCGATTCCCAACCACTAAAACCACGCACATGGTTGATTGACAAGATAGACTGAACCTGTTCATAATACGCTTGATCGAATGATATAAATATTGATTTCATCTTGATTGTTTTTAGTTATTAGCCGATAATTCATTCATTTTCTTTTCCCGTGCAATTCGTTTCAGCTTTTTATGTTGACGTTTAACGCCGCTTGCGGCAAATAACGTATACATAGTAGGAACAACAACTAAAGTCAGAACTGTTGAGACCGATAACCCGCCAATAACTGTAACAGCCATAGGTTTCCACATCTCAGAACCCTGTCCGTGACTTATCGCCAAGGGCAACATACCCAGAATAGCTGTCAGGCTGGTCATCAATACCGGACGTAAACGTGATTTACCACCGGTAACCACCGATCGGATAATTCCCATTCCACGTTCACGATTCAGGTTGATGTAATCCACCATAACAATACCGTTCTTCACCACAATCCCGACAAGCATAATCACCCCGACGAATGTCATTACATTGAATGTGGTTCCCGATAACCACAAGGCCAGTACTACCCCTGAAATTCCAAACGGAACTGAAAACATGATAATAAACGGATAAGTCACCGATTCGAACTGCGAAGCCATTACAACGAATACGAGCAAAATAATGATCAGGAAAAGTGTACCCAAATCGCTGAACGATTCCTGTTGATCTTTAAATGAACCTGCAATTGCAGTCGTAACATCTGAAGGAATGTCTATTTGAGCAAGTTGTGCATTGATATCTTTTACCGCTTTATCAAGCGTAGTTCCGGAAACTGTAGACGAGACCGTAATGATTCGCTGACGGTTTTTGCGTTCGATGGTTGGAGGCGTGAAACGTTCCACCACTTTACCCAAATCTTTCAACCGGATAGCCTGCCCCTGTGCATTGTAAATCATGATATTCTCGATAGCCTCAATAGACTGGCGGTATTCCGGTGCATATGCTACCACGATTGAGTACTCTTCGCCATCTTCCCGGAAAAGAGAAGAAGTAATGCCATTTATACGGTTGCTTAAATAATTGGAAGCGGTACTAATATTTAATCCGTTTAATGCGAGTTTCTCTCTGTCAAAATCAACCTGGTATTCCGGCGTATATTCTTCGCGGCTGACAGTTGTATTTACCAACCCGTGAACCTTTGCCAAACGTTTTGAGACTTCAGCCGCAACTTTATCCGTCTGATCAAAATCATACCCGTATATTTCCACATCCAAGGTTGACTGACCACCCATCATGCTCATACCACCACCGGCAGTAACTGTTGCTTTACGAATTTCCGGTAAGCGTTTCATATCGTTACGGATGCTATCGGTTATAGCAAAAGCCGAACGATTACGCGCTTTCAAATTCACCAGCCTTATGGAGAATGTTCCGACATTGCTTGAGTTTTTACTTAACAACGATCCGAATATATTTTTACTGCTGGCCTGGCCGACACTAAAGTTTACCATATCAATCTCAGGATATTTCTTACCCCATTCTTTGTAAAGCTTTTGACAAACAGCTTTGGTTATCTCCATTCTCGTTCCGACAGGCATCTCAATCGTAGCAGAGATAACACCGCTATCCTGGGCTGGGAAGTTTTCAGTACCCACCCATCCTACTGCAAGAGGGATAATGCTGACAATAAAGAATACAGTTGCAGATGCCAGTATTGTTTTCTTATGACGAACCGCCCAGTTAACCAACTTGGCATACTTCTCATCCAACTTATCCAAAAAGCGTTGAATAGGGTCATAAACCAAATTGAATCCTTTGCTCCGTTTAGGATCCATCCGCAACAACTGAGAAGCAAGCATTGGGGTAAGAGTCAATGCACATACCATTGAAACAGTAATAATGATAGTTACCATCCACCCAAGTTGAGAAAACATAACACCTGCCATTCCCGAAACCATTGTTAATGGAAGAAATACGGCAATAATAGTAAGCGTAGAAGCTACAATTGATAGCCCGACTTCATTGGTGCCGTTTACAGCTGCAGTTTTAGGCCTGCTGCCCCGTTCTATATGAGTGGTGATATTTTCCAGTACCACAATGGCATCATCCACCACTAACCCTATGGCTAGTGACAAAGAACTAAGCGAAATGATATTCAAGGTTCCACCCGTGAGAGCAAGATAAATAAAGGCTGCTATTAACGAGATCGGGATTGTCAGAATAATAATCACCGTCGCTCGCCAGCGTCCCAGGAAGAACAGCACCACTATCATTACAAATATAAGTGCATATATTACCGTTTCAGCCAAGCTGTCAATGGTTCGGATAATATTGTCTGAGGTATCCCCGATAACACTGAGTTTCACATCCGAAGGGAGGCTCTTCTTTATCTGCGGCAACATTTTCAGCACTTCTCTGGCAATCTGTACCGTATTGGCTCCCGATTGTTTTTGAACAATGATGGCTGCACCCTGCACGCCATTTGTATAGCTTTCCTGCAAACGTTCCTCATGTTTGTCACTGATCACAGCCACATCGGATAGCTTCACAGTTTTGCCATTGAAATTTCCAACAACAATATTATTCATTTCCGAGGGATCTTTAAATTCTCCTTCTACACGCAGGGCATACGTATCGCTCCCAACATCCATCGAACCGGCCGGAGTATTTACATTCTCCATGTGAATGAACTGTGCCAGGGCTTCAATAGTCAGGTGGTAAGCTTCCAGTTTAACCGGATCAACATATACCTGAATTTCACGCTGAGGTGCACCACTAATGGAGACAGACCCCACGCCATTAATACGGGCAAGGGGATTAGCCACTTTGGTATCCAGTATTTTATAAAGTGCCGGCAAGCTCTGATTGGCTGTAGCCGAGAGCATGATTACAGGGATCATGTCCGTACTGAGTTTGAAGATGATTGGATTACCCGCACCGGCCGGCATATAGGACTTCACCAGGTCCAACTTGTTACGAATATCATTTGTCACCACATTCAGATCCAATCCATAATCAAACTCCATCGTAATAATCGAACGGTTTTCCTTCGAGGTTGATGTTATATTTTTCAGGTTTGAAACTGTATTCAGAGAGCTTTCCAGTGGACGGGTTACATTTGTTTCAACATCAGAAGCACTGGCACCTTCATAAGTCGTCATGACCATGATCGTGTTGGTTTCAATCTTGGGCAACAAATCAATCGGCAATTTATTGTAAGAGAAAAGGCCCAGAATAACCACCGCGACAAATATTATCGAAGTCATTACCGGCTTTCTCACCGAACTTTCGTATAAACTCATAATTTCTTTTTTACAATTTATTTACTATTTGCGCATAAAATAATTACTGAATCATTTTATGCAACTTACTTAACCAGTTTTACACTGGCGCCATCAACCAATTTTGACTGGCCGGCTACAACTACCTGATCCCCTGCCGATATTCCGGAGATGATTTCATAATTACTTTCAATCCGACGACCTATTTCCACCTGCTTGTATTCTACTTTTCCATTATTATAGACATACACAAACCGCGCCCCAGAACCGGATTGTTTAATAATTGCCTGGTCAAGCACCAATACACGCTTTGCTTTACCAAATTCCATAGTTACCCGGGCAAACATTCCGGGGCGGACTTTATTATTGCTGTTATTCAATTTGATCTCTACCGGGAAAGTACGTGTGTTCATATCAATAGTCGGATATATCAGACTAACTTTACCTTGAAATTTAGCTCCCTGAAAAATATCAAACTTTACATCAACCGGCATACCCAATTTAACTTGCGAATAATATGATTCCGAAACATTAATCAATACTTTAACCGGATTGATATTCATAACTACCAAAACCGGCTTTTGCGAAGAATACATATCTCCGTTATCGTAATTACGTTCGGTCACAACTCCACTGATCGGGCTAATTAAAAACGTATTTTCTGATAAATTCTTCAAATTAGTCTGAGCAACATCCAATTGAAGCTTGGCATTGTCAAGTTCCTGTTGTGAAGCGCCACCCACATTGAAAAGTTCCTGGGTACGCTTATAAGTCCGTTTAACGTTTTCTATTTGAGTTTCGGAGTTTGATAAATTGGCAACATCCATTTGTACCAACTTTTGCCCTTTTGATACATGTTGACCGACCTCAACTAATATATGACGGATTCGTCCCGGAGTGGCAGGTGCAATACTGTTTTTTGCCTCTGGCTGTACCGTTGCGGTTAACTCATAAGTTTGATCTATGTCACCCACGATAGCTTCCTGAACCCGTACATTCGGGATTTCATTTGCTTCTTTCGTATCGGTTTTTTCGGTTTTCTTGCATGAGCTAAATCCTAAAGCCAAAGCGCAAACCACAATGCCAACTAATTTAATTCGTTTCATTTGTATAATTGTTTATTATATTTTACTCTGATTAATTCTTTAATTGCTTATTTCCGGCGGTATCTTTCCCTAGTAATTTCTCTAAATCGGATTTTGCTGAAAGATAATCGAAAATAGATTGATTGTATGATAATCCGGCTGTAATATAGGCCAACTCCGAGTCGGTAATATCCAGATACGTTCCTGAGCCTACATCATATCTTTTTTGCGAAATTGACACTGCTTTTTCGGCCTGACGTAAGCCTTCCTTGTTTGAACTTATCTTTTGCATGGCCTTTTTAATGTTATCCAAACAAGATATCACCTGTAATTCCAAACTTCGCCGCAGATTATCACGTTGATCCTTCAACTCATCAATTTGAATTTGCAGTTGTTTTTCTTTATAGAGTCTTGTTCCTCCCTGAAAAATAGGGATTGAAACAGATAAACCGGCAGAAGAAACCGGAAACCAGGAATAAGTTGATAAAGGTACGCCACTATTTCCCATTGACTGATACTGATAACTAAAGCTGGCTGCTAAAGTTGGCCACCAAGCTGCTTTTTGAATCATAAGCGTATGATTCAACTGTTTTGCTTTGATATCAAATTGATTCAAATCTGTGTTGGTATGCAAAGTCGTTGTGTCGATTGCCAATACATCGCCATACATATTCGTTTCGAAGTCAGCCAAACTACCTTCGACTTTTAATCCGGTAAACATATCCATTCCAATAAGCATTTTTAATTGCAGGATACTCATATTTACGGCTGTTTCAGCTGAAACAACATTCGATTGCGCATTTCTTACCTGAACATCAGCACGTATCCATTCAAATTCCGAGACAGTTCCCTGTTTAAATTTGTTTTGGATTATACGGGCATTTTCAACTGTATTCTCATAACTTCTTCTAAATACGTTATATGAATCCTGCGCTAATAATATTCCATAATAAGCTTTCGTTACCTGGTTTATCAAGGAGAGCTTTGACGATCTGGAAGACTCAAGTGCTAATTGCGCATCAAGTTTTGTCATCTTCAATGTTGCCCATAAAGTGGGCGAAATAATTGGGAGACTAGCTGAAATGCCAAACCCAAATGAATTATCGGGAACAAACCCGGGAATTATTGTACCGGCCGGTAATCCAAACATGGCAACCGGTAAAATCATCTTTTGCGATTCAATTGATCTGGAATATGTTCCTCCGGCAGAGATATTGGGAAACAATGCCGCGAATTTCTCTTTTTTAGAATAATCCACCCGAATGATTTCTTTATCCGACACTTTTATAGTCGGGCTCTGACTCAAGGCAATCTCCAATGCTTTTGGCAACGAGACCTTCAAAGTATCCTGTGCTTTTAATGCCATAAATGGCAACATACAAATCATTGCTGTTACCAATACATTTTTTTTACTAAATAGTTTCACAATCTTATTCTAAATTAATTATTAAATATCTATCAAAAATTATTATACGAAAGATTATATCCTTGAAATTTTTCACAAAAATATGTCCAAACAATCCATATGTCCGATAAAAAATCGATGAAATACCTTTTTTATACGATGAACAAAAGAAATAAAGTCTTAAATCCGGATCCACAATCTATTCTTCATCCCCAAAATACGGAACAAGTCAATTCCAAATTAGACAAGAGATTTTTACCTTTCGAGTTCTGAAGTTGTTTGTTCCTTCATGTAACGTAATCCTTTTTCATTCGCAATAAAATGAATCATCAAATCAATGAAAAATTCAACTAATCGCTTCTTTGTATATTTTTTGGATGATTGTTGCATCATTTCGAAGATGTTCTTAATTTGAAGGGAATGAAATAATGAGATAAGTTCAACGTCCAAATCTTCCCGGTAATAACCTTCGGCAATTCCCTGGCGTAAGTTCATTTCGAACCCCTGCCTTATTTCACTTCTTCTTTGTGATTCATGCTTTTCAAAAACCTTAGGATAGTATTTTTGTAAATCATAACACATCGATTGAGATTCAACCTCTAACGACTTCTTTATCTCCTTAATTATAAGTATTAATGAATCTATTGCGTTTTTATTCTTGAAGAGTTTGAGAAATTTATCATAATTGTTCTTCTTTTGCAGGGTCAAAACAGCATCCACAAGATCTTCCTTTTGTGGAAAATAAAGGTAAAAGGTTTTTTTTGAAATATGCAACTCATTACAAACATTGTCTATTGACACACTACGAATTCCAAATTGCTCAAATAAGCGACTCGCAACTAAAACAATATTTTCTTGCTGTATTTCCATTAAGGTATATTATCAAATTTCAGCAAAATTATAAAATTATTTATTCATACTACAATTTATTGATGTATTTTTTAGAACAAGATTCCAAACGACATAATACACAATTGATATATAGATATTTAAATTTAAAACATAGAAACTATATTTTAGTCACAGTTTCCAAGTTTCCCTTAATAGCTAAAAAAGCCCTGAAAAATCAGGGCTTTTAAGTTTAAGTTAAATGCTATTTATTTCCGAATTTTATTAATTAAATTCATTTTCTCGGCAGAATCAGTCTTGTGATGTCTTTGTCCATAGCCGTAACCATAACCGTAACCCGAACTTTCATCAGTTCCATTTAAGATAACAGACATATTATTTAGCTTGTTATGTTCATAAATTTCATTTATCAACGTACACGCTTCCCGTGGAGTATAATTCTGACGGGCAACATAAACGCAGTTATCAGCTAATCTGTTAAGCAAATATGTATCAGAGACCAAACCAATAGGCGCAGAGTCAATAATAATATAATCATACATTTCCCGTAATTGCAGAAATAAATCATCTAACCGTTGATTCATCATTAATTCTGCCGGATTCGGTGGAACCGGTCCTGCCGGAATTACGTCAAGATAAGGATGCAAATCGGAAGGGACAATAATATCTTCCGCTATGTAACTTTCATCAGAGATATAGATAGTAATACCCTTTTCTTTGGACAAATGCAGATAATTTCCTAACATAGGACTTCGGATATCCAATCCAACTAAAATCACTTTCTTTTTCAATAAAGCAAAAGTCATAGCCAGATTAATAGCCGTAAATGATTTTCCCTCCCCACTAATGCTTGATGTAATTAAAATGACCGGTTTTTCCTTTCCAGCCAACATAAATTGTATATTCGTTCGAATAATCCTGAACATTTCAACAATGGGAGTCGTCAAGCCTTCACGAACCACAACAATACCAGCATCTTTTTTCAATCCAATGGAGCCCAGGTAAGGTACTTTAATCAAGCGTTTTAATTCTTTACTATCCAGTATCTTATTGTTTAGCAAATCGGCAACATAAATATAAACCATTGGCAATATAATACCCAGCAATAGTGCCAAAAAATAAATCATCGTTCTTTTTGGTGATACCGGTGCCAGGGAAGAATAGGCGGGATCAATCGTTTTGGCCGATGGAATGGTACTTGCTAAACTCAGGGCATTCTCTTCTCTCTTTTGCAACAAAAACAGATATAACTTGGATTTTATCTCTTTCTGTCGAAGTATTTCGGTCAACTCCCTTTCTTGGGTGGGCACCCCATTTATTCTGGAATTAAACTGGGATGTTTTCCCTAACACATCTTTCTTCGCTATTTTTAATCCATCTTTAATGCTGGCAATACTGACAATAATGCTGTTTCTCTGCTCTTTTAACTGTTGTTCCATTTGCATTAAAACAGGATTCCTTTCATTTGTTGTACGCAAAAGTTTCATCCGTTCCAATAATTCTTTATTATAATCCGCCATTAATTGAAGCAAGGATTTGTCTTCAATTCCTAAGTTAGCAGGGACCAAATCATAATGGTGCTTATTATCTTTTACATAAGCTTCAATATAACCTACCAGATTCAATTGGGTCTCCAACCCGGCTAATTTAGTATCATATTCACTGGCCGATTGCAAAAAGATATCGGCATCAGTGGTAATATCGGTCAGCTTATTCTTCTTCTTATAATTTTCCACGTTCATTTCTACATCCAACAATTCAGTACCAATCAATTTAATACGCTCCTGAACAAATGCAGCAGTACTGGTGGCGATCAGATTTTTATCAATAACAGCGTCCTGATTGTATAATTCTATTAATTTGTCCAGAACAGCTTCCGATTTCTTCGGGCAAGCCGAAACGGTGGAAACATTAATAGCATTGGACTTCTTGGTTGCAGAATTTGCTTTAATGGACGAACAATAAGCATCTGTCAACAACCGAGTAGAATTGGATATAATTTTAAACGAATCACCTACTTTAATAGGAAGAATTTGTTGAAATTTAAAAGCACCCAATGGAGTATTGATCGTTTTATTTAAATCTGGGACTTCATACCTTTCTGAGAATCGACCTGATTTAAAATCAATTTGATAACCAGCATCTTTTCTTTTAAGTTTAAATAAAACCGATTGTTTGACCGTATCGTTAAATAATGGTGGAGTGATTAGTTTTAAAGGAGTCAACGGATAAATTTCATCGTATCTCAGTCCATTCTTTTCATAATATTCCGTTTCAATTCCAAGAGATTTAATAACATTCGTCATTAATGTTTTGGAAGACAATAATTGAATCTCATCTTCCACTTCCTTTGAAGTACCGGATACTCCACCCAATCCATCGAGCATGGACATATCAAGCAGCCCGCTTTTTGAATTGTCTTTCCGAATCAAAATGGTAGTTTGAACGTCAAATTGTTCATTGGTAGTCTTTAAATAAAAGTAAGCAATGGCAAGACAAACTATAACAGAGATCAAAAACCAATGCCATTTCTGTAAGTATTTGATAAGTATTTCTCTTATATTAATAATCTCAGTATTCGAAGAGTTTAAGTCGGGGGTATTATTTTCCATGCTTTTAAAATACTTTAAAAAAAAGTGAGGTTACGTTTCTTTTAAAACTTTTAGTTTTTTGTTATTGAATAGATTACAGCAACGACAGTTGCAATGGTCGATGCAGCAGACAAATAGAGGGACGTATTTTGGGAGGCTACTGATTTTACTGAACTTGGTTCAACATAAATAACATCATTTTGTTGCAGGTAATAATACGGGGATTTAAAAACATCATCCGAATTTAAATTTAATCTGACAAATTCCAGTTTGCCATTATTTTCCCTGGTTATCAGCACATTGTTCCTTTTTCCATAGATAGTCATATCTCCAGCCAAACCCAATGCGTCCAATATGGTTACGCGTTCATTGCTGATAGAATACTGACCGGGTCGTAAAACTTCCCCTAAAACTGTCACCTTGTAATTCATAAATTGAATAGTAATGATGGCATTCTTCAAATAGGGTGAAAGCTGATCGTTTAGATATTTAATAGCCTGTGACTTAGTAAGTCCGGCTAGTTTTATAGTTCCAATGACTGGAAAACTGATATTTCCGTTGATATCCACCAAATAGGATTGTAAGGTTGGTGCTGAATATAATTGGTCGCTACCCGGGGTGGCGTATGAAACTAAAGGAAGGTTAAACGGTGCTACGGCCAACGGATCCAGACCCGTAACCGTTATTGAAAGCATATCGCCTGAGCAGATCCGGGCTTCATGTATTTTATTAAACTTTTTATTAATCGAGTCAGCTGAATTGGAATTTACGCCATAAAAATAAGCGACTTCCTTTTGTGTGGTACAACCGACAAATGCCAGTACAAATACAACTAAAAATAAATAAAAGGTTTTCTTCATGTAAAGCATTAATTTATATAACATTGAGAACGGTTAAACTTTCTAATGGATGAAACTGACAAAACTCAGTAACTTAATTTGACTGATCCTACTACAAAAAAGAAGCTACAAAGATACCTTAATCCACAAGAACAAACAAGTCTATCTGGTAAAATAGTAAAATATTTTTTAATAAAAATTGAAAACTCGTGTTAAATTACATATAAATTCTTTTCCCCAAAATTGCTAATTGCGAACAATTAATGCGATAGAAATCGTTCCCCTAAAGAATTTGGGTAGATTTGGCTACATCAAAAAGAGTCTAACACAAAACGAAAAAAAATTAAAAATAGTATTTTATCAACTTAATTCTGTGAAAAAATATGTCTCTATAACGTTTGGGGTGGGTAATTGAAATACCATTAATATTCATTTCTCCGTAGGAGAAAACTGTAGATAGCCTGTACCTGGTTTTTAAATTCAACAATTCAATGATTCGATGATTCATCCTCCTCGCATCCTATTCTGTTCTCATTTTAGGTAAACTTATACCATTACCTGGGATAAATCAGGGATAATCCATAGATAACCCATATCATTAATGATATGGGTCATCTATGGGATATCTATGGGACATCTATAGGTTAACTATGGGAAAACCTAAACTAAGATGCGACCGGACATAGACATGATGCCGATTAGACTGTAAGATGTGGTGAATCGGATAGTTCTTTTCGAAGGAGTAAACGAATGCTCTAACTGGAACCATCAGACTCTAAATTCGGTACTTCATAACCTGGGATCGGGATAAGGAATAATCCTATTCGGCAGTAAATCCTTCTACCCCGGATTTGTAGCGAGGGGCTCATGGTGATTTATTTATAACACCTGATCATTTCTACAGGGAACCTTCCGGGTTGCACCTCTTGTATAATCAAAAAGTCCCTAAAAGCAGATTCAAGATTTGTTTTTAGGGGCTTATTGGAAAGAGTTGCCATTGATGTGTTGACAGCCACTTTAAATCAGTCAAAGAGTGCAGAGTTATTGTGTTGTGGGGTTAATGTTGTCATCAATATCATTCAGACGTTGTACCCGCACAAATAAGGATAGAATCAGGAATAGGATCTGTTTTATTTCGGGTAAACTCAATTTTGATTACCCACCTTATTGGTTATAGAGCCTAAAATATATCCTCATTTATTTCTGATATCAAATCAATATGTTTTATTCTCTTGATTGTTATTAACAGGTGGTGCATAATCTGCGATAAGTAATTGCATTCCATAAAGAATGTGTGTCTTTAATTTCTCTCTTTTACGAAATGGTTCTACCGGATAAGTTATAGAAATAAGTCTGAATTATCCTGAAATAGCTGATTAGCAATCCTTGTTGTTTAATGAAAAATTTTAATTGAATGACTCAACCCATACCGAAACGATCTGGATGCAGAATCAAAAAATTAATTTCAATAAATAACAGAAGCCGCAAGATCTTCTACAACCTTTCTGGTAAAACCAATGGAATAAAAAACTACAGAATAGAAATTACATCAATTCTGTTAAACCTTATACAAACAACATCCCGTTTATTTTGAATCCTCCGATTCCATCTGAATCAAATAAATGAGAAACAGGACTAAAGAAAATTGAGGAGAGAAACTGATTATCTAATTTTTCTATAAAAAAGCTTTTGTTCGTTATCAATTAAGAACCCATATATCAACAGATTGTAAAACGCTGAAATAATTTTGTATTTTTTTTTAATAATTCTTTCAAATTTATTTTGTAAATTAAAAAGATTGCTGTATGTTTATTGCACTTTTAGTAATTACTATTTTACAAACAATTCTAATACTTATTGTCATGACAAAAACGATAACATTCAACGAACTACGAAGAGTGAAGGATGCGCTTCCAGCCGGTAGTATGACCAAGATCGCAGAAGAACTTGGTCTGGAAAAAGAAACAGTGCGTAATTATTTTGGTGGACACGATTATAAAGATGGGAAAAGTTGTGGAGTTCATATAGAACCGGGGCCTGATGGGGGATTAGTAATGCTAGATGATACTAAAATTTTAGATATTGCAAAACGTATTTTAACTGAACAAGGAGAATAATTGTCCAAATATTTATTGTGAAAGCAGTGACATGGCATCTCACTGCTTTCTTTTTTTGGAAAATAGGCTTGAGAAACTTGAAGAGGCAAATTAACTGTCTTTGAAACAAAATTTAAAATATGACTTATGGATAAATCATCAGATTGCTTGTACTTTCAACGAAATGAATTACAAAAAAATTTAATGATTGAAATTTGTGACTTATACACTTCGACGCTTTTTTTATTTAAAGAACAAAGTTATCCCGGTCGTTGCGTTGTAGCTTATAAAGGCCATGTTAAAGAACTTTTTGAGCTTTCGGAACCAGACCGAAACGCATTTATGAAAGATGTTTGTCTGGCTGCTGAGGCAGTGCAGAAAGCTTTTTCACCGGCTAAAATTAATTACGGAGCATATTCAGACAAATTACCTCATTTGCATTTCCATATAGTGCCTAAACAGGAAGAAGGATTGGATTTCGGAGGAACCTTTGAAATGAATCCTCAACAGATTTACCTGACCGAATCCGAACAGGCAGAGACAGTTAAAAAGATTGTTTCTGCACTTTCATATAAAAAACAGACAAAACCTTCCAAGTAATATCAAATAACATTCCATGAACCTACCCGAAAACTTTGTTAAACGGACCTCCAATCTATTAGGAAACGAATTCCAGTATTTGAAAAAAGCACTCGAAGAGGCCGCTCCAACAAGCATACGGGTTAATAATAAAATAGATTATCACCCGTCAACGGAGCGAGTTCCCTGGTGTGATAGCGGCTATTATTTAAACGAGCGCCCGCTCTTTACTGCCGACCCTCTTTTTCATGCCGGAGTCTATTATGTTCAGGAAGCAAGTTCCATGTTTCTGTATCAGGCAGTGAGACAACATTTCCCTCATGCGCAAACCGTCCTCGATCTATGTGCGGCTCCCGGGGGTAAATCTACGCTTTTAACGCAGGCTTTACCCGAGAGCAGTTTGTTGGTAAGCAACGAAATAGTCCGTTCACGTGCTTATATTTTGGCTGAGAATCTTATAAAATGGGGGAATGCAAATATCGTTGTCACGAATAACGAACCTAAAGACTTCGCCTTATTGTCCGGATATTTTGATGCACTGGTGGTGGATGCACCCTGTTCGGGAGAGGGAATGTTTAGAAAAGATTCAGGAGCAATTCAAGAATGGTCGGAATATAATGTAACTTTGTGCGCGGCCCGCCAACGTGAAATTGTCAGTTCTGTCTGGGATAGCTTAAAAACAGAAGGTATTTTAGTATACAGCACCTGTACATTCAACCGGGAGGAAAATGAAGAAAATGCACGATGGATTTGTGAAGAACTGGGTGCTGACTTGTTAACTTTGGACTTAAATGGCAATCAGGCAATTACCACTACCGATTTTGGATACCGGTTTTATCCACACAAAACAAAAGGAGAGGGATTCTTTCTGACTGTACTGAGAAAAAATTCCGGGGGGCATTCCGTTCATAAGAATAAAAGAGATGACAAAAAAAACATAAAACCTGTAACAAAAAGCAATGTTTCTACGTTTTCATTGATAGAATCCGATCGTTGGATCATTTATCCGGAAGATAATTTACTAAAAGCGTATGATAAAAATCGTTTGAATGATTTCTTATTTCTGAATAAACAGTTGAAATGCATGCATTCCGGTTTATTGTTGGGAGAACAAAAAGGGACTTCTTTTATTCCTTCTCCAAGCATTGCCTTATCGAAGAAACTGGACAAGTACAGCGTAGAAACTGCAGAAGTGGACTATCGGACTGCAATTTCCTTTTTAAAGAAAGAAAGCATTCTGCTGCCCGAATCATCCAAAGGATATATTCTGATTAGCTATAAGGGACAAGCTTTGGGCTGGGTCAAGAATTTAGGGAACAGGACGAATAACTTATACCCCCAAGAATGGCGCATAAGAATGAAACTATGATGAGTGGCGTGATTAATCGAACAAACAGAAATTATTAAAAATGAAACTTCTTTTTCTGGGTACAGGAACATCAACGGGAGTGCCTCAAATTGGCTGTCCATGTAACACCTGCCAATCTTCGGACAGCAAGGATAAAAGATTAAGAGCCTCTATCCTGATAACTGAAGGCAGCACGCAGCTATTGATCGACTGCGGACCCGATTTGCGTCAGCAATTACTTACCAATAACATAGATTCTGTTTCTGCAATATTACTTACCCATGAACATTACGATCATGTAGGGGGCTTGGATGATGTAAGGCCACTGGGTGAAATGCAATTGTATGCCGAGAAAAGGGTTTTATCAATTATTCAACGAAATATGCCGTATTGCTTTGGTGATAAAAAATATCCGGGAGTACCTGCTATCCATTTACATGAAATTCAGGAAGATGCTTTCTTCATAGAACATATCGGGATACAACCCATCAGGGTAATGCATGCTAAACTTCCGATACTGGGATTCAGAGTAGGAAAAGTTGCTTATCTAACAGATATAAAAACCATTGAAGAACGCTCGATTGAGAAACTTCAGGATCTGGATGTATTGGTAATGAACGCGCTCAGGTTAAACAACCACATTTCGCATTTATCGTTAAATGAAGCCATAGAGATTGCGCTTAGAATTGGAGCACGTCAAACCTATTTTACCCATATGAGTCATGATATTGGGCTGCACAAAGCCGTGAATGAAGCATTGCCTGAAAGCATGCAACTTGCTTACGATGGCTTGCAAATAAATATTTAAAATAAAATAGGATTCATTTTATAAATAAGGAAAACTTCCGATTATGAATATATACAAACTAAAACTCCTGCTGCTGGCTACCGGAGCTGTTTTCTTTACTTCCTGTACCAGTTTATTATATACCTCGCTCGATGTGCTACGTCCGGCTAACGTAGCCTTTGCCACAGATGCAAATGATTTGCTTATCGTAAACAATACGGTTAACCAACCGGCAGAATATGGACATAGGAACGAATTGATCAATGAAGTTCCTAAAAACGTATTAATAAAAACCGATAGTATGGCCATATTTTGTTTAGGGGCATTAACCGATGATCTGGAAGGAAAAGATTTTTTTTCATCGGTTCAACTGAATCCGAATACAATTAATCAAGAAAACGATTTCTTTAAATCTTCTCAACTCAATGACGAGACGGTTAAGAATTTATGTTTGGCAAATCACGTTAATGTTGTTCTATCACTTGATAAAATAAAAGTAGATGATGATTTGATTGAAAATTACCTGCCAGAAAGCAGTACTTTTTTATCTACCTTAGAGCTTAAGTTCGAAACATCCTGGAGCATCCATTATTTGAATAAACAGGAGGTTACTTCCGTTCAATATAACGACACGGTGTTTTGGGAATCTGAGTCGTACAATCGAAAGAAGGCCATTAGTGATCTTCCCAACCGTGAAGACGCATTGGTAGATGGAGCATTGACAGTCGGTCATAAAGCCGTAAATCGTTTTGTTCCGTATTGGGATAAAGTGGATCGATACTTTTTTAACCCTCGCAATAAAATAATGAAACAAGGCATGGATTCGGTCTATGTAAAGAACTGGAAAGCTGCCATTAATTTATGGGAAAGCGAACTTAATAAGACAAAAAGCAACTGGATTCAGGCACAGGCAGCCAATAATATCGCCATTGGATATGAAATAACAGGCGATCTGGACAAAGCGCTGGAATATGCTACAAAAGCTTATTACAGCGTTGGTAAAATGACGATTGTAGATTATCAATCGTTTGTCCGGTTATCGGATTACCTGAATGAATTAACACAACGAAAGAAGGAACTGGATATTTTAAAGAAACAATTAGGTGAATGATCCACTATTTATAATTTATAATATATTTCAAAAAAATGCTAACACAAACCGATGAAGAGATCCTGAAAAAGAGAGGGATCACAACCAGCCAGATTGAAGAACAACTTAAGTCATTTGTAAATGGATTTCCTTTTTTAGAAATTCGTAGTGCAGCCGAACCAGGGAAAGGAATTGTCCTTGTCCAAAAAGAAGAAATTCCAGTTCTATTGAACCAATGGGATGAATATCTGCAAACAGATGCCTCCATCCTAAAGTTTGTTCCGGCTTCGGGAGCTGCCAGCCGAATGTTCAAAGATCTTTTTAGCTTTCTGGAAGGGCAGAACGATGTACCGGGCAATGACTTTGAAAATAAGTTCTTCAACGAAATAGAAAAATTCGCTTTTTTTGGAGATCTGAACAAGGTTTGCATTAAAAATAACGGAATGTCAATCGATGAACTGATAATAAACAAACAATATAAAACTATTGTCGAAAACTTATTACTCGGAAAAGGATTGAATTATGGCTCACTCCCGAAGGGATTGTTGAAGTTTCACTCCTACCCTTCCGAAGTTCGTACGCCCATGCAGGAACATTTAGTCGAAGGAGCTCTGTATGCTGCCAGCGATTCAGGAAAAGTAAACATTCATTTCACGGTATCGAAAGAGCACCGTGTCTTGTTCGAAAAACATTTTGCTGAATCAATCTCCCAATTTGAAAAAAGCTACAAGGTGCAATATCATGTTAGTTTCTCGGAACAAAAGCCTTACACCGATACGATTGCGGCTGATGAAAACAACGAACCTTTCCGTGATAAAAACGGTGAGCCGGTATTTCGTCCGGGAGGACACGGTGCTTTGATTGAAAACCTGAACGACCTGGATGGTGACATCATTTTCATTAAAAACATTGATAACGTAGTCCCCGATTCGTTGAAAGAGAGCACTATTACCTACAAAAAAGTCATAGCAGGTCTACTGGTGAACTTACAGAAACAAAGTTTCGCTTATTTGTCTGAACTGGAAAAAGGATCAGTTTCTAAAGCTAAGTTGGAAGAAATAGCTCAATTCTGTGAAAGACGGCTCAACAATTATCATCCCAATTTGCAGGCTATGCCGGAGAACGAATTACAAAAATATCTTTATACCAAATTAAACCGCCCGATCCGGGTTTGCGGTATGGTGAAAAATGTGGGAGAACCCGGTGGAGGACCATTCCTAACAGTAAATGCCGATGGAACTGTGTCTCCGCAAATTCTTGAAAGTTCGCAGATTAATATGGCCAATCCGAAAGATAAAGCCATCATGATGAACTCAACACACTTTAATCCCGTGGATTTGGTTTGTGGTGTAAAAGATTACCAGGGGAATAAATTCAATTTAATTCAACATGTGGATAAAAATACAGGCTTCATTTCCTTGAAATCAAAAAACGGGAAAGAGCTTAAAGCCCTTGAACTTCCCGGACTCTGGAACGGTGCTATGAGTGACTGGAATACCATTTTTGTGGAAGTACCGATTGATACATTCAATCCGGTGAAAACGGTGAATGATTTACTCAGGCCTCAACATCAATAAAATAAACCTATTTTAAAGTTGAAAACAAAATTGCCGTTCAGAAATCTGAACGGCAATTTTGTTTTCAAAGCTTTGCTTTTTTCCGCTACTTGTTCCTGTACAAAAAGAACCGATTTTCTTTTATTTCAACTTACGAAGATTGATTTGGCTCAAAGTCCGGAAACAAATCAAGACGGAACAAATCATCATAAATACCTTTTTTCTTGAATAAGTCCTCCCTGGTGTGATTTTAAGCATCAGGGATTAGCCATTCTTTATCTTTCTTTTATCAAATCAAAGACCAGATTCTATTATTTAACCACTTCAGCTTTCATCACTTTTATATCTTCCATCGGTCTGTCATTACGACCTGTTGTTGTTTTCGATATTTTTTCTACGATATCCAATCCTTCCGTTACTTCGCCAAATACCGTGTATTCCCCATCTAAATGAGGTGTTCCTCCGATAGTTTTATAATCAGCACGTTGTTGTGCAGTTAATTTGTATGTTGGATTCTTTTCCATTTTCTTATGCACAATATCCAATATGGAATCACGTAAGGCATCCAGTTTGGGTTGGCTGCGTTCCAACCGGTATTTCTTTGCCTCGTTCTGCCTGTCTTTTAGTATTTCCCGGAATAATTTACCTTCCAGTTTCCGTTTATTTCCATTTTCAATGCTGTCCAATGCCTGGTCGGAGAAGATTTTTCCTTCTACAATATAAAACTGACATCCGGAAGATGCTTTCAGGGGATTAGTCTGGTCACCCTGACGAGCGGCTGCCAATGCACCGCGCTTATGATAATACTTCGGATAAATGATTTCAGCAGGAATCGTATACCCGACGTCTCCCTCACCCAGTAAAGCTCCGGGCTTTGCATTCTTTGAACCGGGATCGCCGGCCTGAATCATAAAACCGGCAATAACCCGGTGAAATAAAACCCCGTTATAAAATCCTTCTTTAACCAGTTTCATAAAATTAGCATGATGTTTGGTTGTTTCGGGGTATAACTTCACGGTTATGTCCCCATAGGTAGTTTCAAAACGAATCTGGGTACCTGTACTTTTCTTTCCTGCACACGAATCTGACATAATAAGCAAAACAATTAAAACTATAACGATACTTTTTCCCATTTCACCCTACGATTAAATTAAACAATAAAATCAATTTGACCTAAGCAGGGCAAAAGTACAAAAATTCAGGCTGAAGGGGAAAGTTTTCTGGTAATTTGCTGAAATGCCCATTCACGTGCATTAATTTTATATATTTGCAGTGTTAAAAAAGCAGACCCTGAATAGCATGTATGAAGCCTTAAAACAACTTGACCCTATCCGAATTAATTTCTCAGCATCCGGCATGCATATTATTAATATTATTCTGAGTTTTATCATGTTCGGAGTAGCATTAGGGATCAAGCCCCACCAATTTAAAGAATTATTTAAAGAACCAAAAACCTATCTGATAGGACTCTTCGGGCATTTAGTTGCTCTGCCATGCATAACTTTTTTGCTCGTAGTTGCATTCAGCTCGTATATTACACCCACCATTGCCATGGGAATGTTCTTGGTAGCTGCCTGTCCGGGAGGAAATATCTCCAACTTCATGACTTCCTATGCTAAAGGAAACACCGAGTTATCCGTCGGCCTCAGCGCAAGTACCACCTTGTTGGCAACTATCTCGACTCCTTTCAACTTTGCTTTTTGGGGAGGTTTGTATCTCCGGTTCATCAGCACGAAAGGCGGTCATCTGTTACAACCGTTGCAAATTGATAATTTGCAGATGTTCGAAACGGTATTTATTTTATTAGGAATCCCCTTAGTATTAGGAATCTTTTTTGCTAAAAATTTTCCATGCATCACTGAAAAATTAAAAAAACCGATCCAGTACCTTTCCATTGTTTTCTTTATTGTTATGGTGGTCCTGGCTTTTGCCAACAACTGGCATTTGTTTCTAAAATACATCTTCTATATCTTTTTTATCGTCTTAATTCACAACTTTCTGGCTTTCCTGACCGGATTTTCACTGGGCAGTATCTTTCATGTATCAAACCGCGACAGGAGGACGATAACCATTGAGATGGGGATTCAAAACTCGGGCCTTGGTTTAGTCCTGCTTTTTAATCCTAAAATTTTTCCACCCTCACTGGCTGTCGGGGGAATGCTTTTTATCACCGCCTGGTGGGGAATCTGGCATATCATTGCCGGGCTAAGCCTGTCAACCTATTGGGCGCGACATCGGCCAAAATAATGCAGAGTTATTGAAATATTTTATCGTATAATAGTTTTTTGAAAATGTCGAATATATCCGATTATCCTCTTTCATTCCGGTTAGTGAGAGATTATGTGGTTTGTACTTTCAAACGGTATTATGGCGAATATATCGTTGTCGGCAGGGAAAACATACCCGCTGGCTGTCCGGTAATCTTTGCCCCAAACCATATTAATGCCTTGATGGATGCCATAGCGGTGCATTCAATAGCTCCTTACAAGTTACCGGTTATATTTCTGGCCCGCGCCGATCTCTTCAAAGACAAGACAGCCGCTAAACTTCTTAATTTTGTCAAAATACTACCGGCCTTCCGTATGCGCGATGGCATGGAAAACCTTGGTAAGAACAGTGAAGTCTTTGAACAATGTGTCGGGATACTTCATCAAAACAAAGGACTGGGTATCATGCCAGAAGGCAATCAGGGAGAAGAGCGGAAACTTAGGCCGTTGGTTAAAGGTATTTTTCGCATCGCGTTTACGGCCCAACAGCCGTATGGCACACAGCCGAAAGTGAAAATCATTCCTGTTGGCATTGATTACGGTGATTTGGTGAAATACGGAAAACATGTTATCATCAACATCGGCAAACCGATTGAGATATCGGAATATATGAAAAGTTACGGGGAGAATCCGGTTACTGCGACAAACGATATCCGCGAAAGGCTGACTGGTGCTTTAAACCGTTTATCGTTGGACCTGGCTTCCGCGAAACATTATAGCTGTTTCGAAACCGTTACGGCAGTTGCTAATTCTTCTTTCGTGGAAAAACTTCACTTTCCGGACAATACCGTCTACCGTTTTATAGCCCGCCAGGAAATTGCTAAAACTTTAGTGGCACTCGAAGAGAGTAACCCCGAAAAAATCGACAGGCTGGAATCGCTTTGCAAAGAATACACCGGGTTATTGACTAAAGTAAACCTGCGCAATTGGGTTTTAGAACAAAAACCGTATAGTATCCCGGCCATGTTGGTTGAAGGATTCAAGTTATTCTGGACAATACCTTTTTTCGTTTTCGGGTTCCTACTTAATTTTATCCCGTTCTTTCTTCCCGTCTACATACGTAAAAAGATTATTAAAGCCGAATATGAAGGCTTTTTTAGTTCGTTGCAATTTGGAATAGGGATTATTGCGTTTCCGGTTTTTTACCTCCTGCAGGCCATCCTGTTCTGTAGCCTGGCAAACGCGTCCTGGAAGCTAACACTGATATTTTTCTTTGTCCAATATCCGTTGGGCAAATGGGCCATTAAATGGAACAGGGAAGCCAAAAGATTCATGGCAAAACGAAGGTATTTAAAACTGCTTAGAAAGAAGTCAACCGACCTGGCCCGGGCACAAAGTGTACGTGAACAAATTATAGGGATGATCCTGTAGCAAAAATCCGGCAATCAGAAACTAAGCCGGTACCTTATTTCAAACTCTCAACAAACAAAAGAAGTGATTATGAGGTACTCCATACAGGTTGCCGTATTTAGTGACGGAGTCATTCAATACCCGTGGTCATCACCTTTTAATATCCCGGACACCGGGACAAGCAACTGAAATATACATTGCCACCTTCTTGTCTATGTTCAATTGCCAAGGTTAAGTTTGACTCCGAAAAAAGGAAGTAAACGGATATTCTCTGTTTACTTCCCTTTTTGTGTCAAAGCTATTTTTAAGTAATTGAAAATATAGATTGCCCGCCGTTATTTTTACTTCTTACTGGAAGAAAACCCATTCGCGTTCCATTTTTTCATTTGCTTGAGTAAACGACAAGGATACATTCATCTGAATTTTCCGGATAGACTAAAAACAGCATAAAGTGGCATCTCTTTTTCAAAAGAGGAAGCATTCCCTGTCTGAGTGCAGTCTTATTTTAGTCTTATTTTACTTTAGGTATAGAGGGGGTTCAGTTAGGGTTCAGTTAGGGTTCAGTTAGGGTTCAGTTAGGGTTCGGATAGGGTTTGGATAGGTAGACCTAACTGAACCCCCTCGAAACCCTCTCCATACTCCCGTTGAAATGTCTCCATACCTAACATGAGCTCCGGCTGAAATAAGAGGATACTACCCGGGGAGGAAGGACTAAGATTGAAACAACATCAGTCAACGGGTTGGAATCCGGTGAAGGATCGACTCCAACACCCCACCAACTTCGTCCGATGGCCGGGTGCCGGATCAATAGCCAACAGAGATTGTCTCTATGTATAAAATGGATATTCAGCTATTCCAACTGCTTTTATAGGAAAATTACTTGCTGCAATCTTGCTTAGTATCTGATTGCTCCTTCATTCATTGGCCATTCGGTTTTAGAGGTTCCGTATTTATATAGATCGGGATTCTGTACGGGTTATATCGGGATAACACAGGAAAAATGTAGCGTTTATCCTAGAACAAACCCCGAACAAGAAATGAAGACAATAAGGAGGGAAACACGGGAAGAAAAAAGATGGTTCTTTGACTAAAATAAACCTGAAGCGGGGATTCGATTTCAGAAAAGGGAATCAGGGACTGGAAGGTGAAATATAAATTCAGCTTTGCCGGTTTGCCGCAAAATCATCAATCCAATGAATCTGGATCGGAATGAAAACCCAGGAAAGGAGAAATAATTCATGCAGTATGATGCCCTGGAAATGGGAATACGACAATGGACCGTTTCAGACACCCCATCCGATAAATCCGGTTAAACCCGGATCAGCATTTGCTACAAAAACCATCCGGAAGCTGATTTCATGCTGGTTTTGACTCTTGCTGGTCTTGTTCATTCTCTATTTCTTCATCATTTTCATTCAGATAATCCAATGATTCATCCTCTTCATTTTCCCATACCTTAACCGGTTTTTGAGGTCCATCATTCCGGTACCACAGCGATAAAACGGAACCGGTTATCCCGCCGGCCAAATGTCCCTCCCAGGAAACCGGATCTTGAATTTGCCAGGGGAAAATATGCCAGACCATGCTGCCGTAGATAAAAGCAACTATGAGTGATATAGCAATCAAGGGCACATGTTTCCTGATAATCCCGCTAAAAAACAGGAAGAAAGCCAATGAATAAATCAATCCGCTGGCTCCGATATGCCAACTGTCCCTACCGATAAACCAAAGGATCAGTCCACTAAAAACGTACGAAAGAATCATTACCCGGGAAGCTATTTGCTTGTAAAAGAAATACAGGAAGCTTCCCAATATAAAAAAAGAGATGATATTATTGATTAAATGCGACCAACCTGCATGAACAAATATCAGCGTAAATACGCCCCAGATATTCTCTATCCGCCGGGGATATACCCCCGCCGTATGGAAATCCCAATCCATCCCTTTTTCCAGGATGAAACTAAGGACCATGAGAATCACCAGAACTAACGGAATAAAAACGGCATTTACAAATTGCCGTTTATCGGTGAGAGTGTTCGATTCTTGTGTCATTTTATTTTTACTTATCTTTACAGCACAAAGTTACAATATCTTTAAGTAGCAACCGTGGAATTGCAAGCAAATGTGTATCTTTAGGTGGATAGAAACATTAAACGTTCATTCAATATTTAATATAAAATGCAATTCATCAATTACTTGTCACATACTTTTTTTTCTAAAAAAACAAATTAAGTGAATTTGAGTAAAAAAACGCATTAATGTTTGGGAAAAATTTAATATATTGCGGTCGTAAAAGAGGAATCTCAAAATCTTTAGCCGGATCAGGCTTGCATCTTTTAATTTTCCATAAATTACATTCCATTTTAAAACAACTAAAAGTAAAATCTATTATTAGTTATCATATACTATAGTTTTAATCTATGAGTTATCTTAATTTTGATAAAACGTTGCTGATAAATCTTGAAAAATCACTTTCAAAAGAGATGATTCGTACCAACAGGGCCGGTACCTACAACAGCACCACATTGATTGATTGCAACACCAGAAAATATCACGGGCAGTTAGTCATGCCCCTGCCGGAGATAGATAATTCAAACCACATTTTGCTTTCATCTCTTGATGAAACGGTAGTTCAGCATGGTGCTGAGTTTAATCTGGGAGTTCACAATTTTGAAGGGAATAATTTCAGTCCGAACGGACATAAATACATCCGGCAATTCGATTGCGAAGTTATTTCCCGCACCGTCTACCGGGTAGGAGGAGTCATTCTTTCCAAAGAAAGACTTTTGGTATCATTCGAGCCACGGGTGCTCATTAAATATACCCTGCTGGAGGCTCATTCAGCTACCCTGCTTCGTTTTAAGCCTTTTCTTGCTTTTCGCAGTGTTAACGAACTGACGCATCAAAACGATGTTGCTGAAACATCCTATCAGGAAATACAGGATGGAATTTCGATGTGCTTGTATGAAAAATATCCCCGGTTATGCATGCAGTTTTCCAAAAAGTCGATCTATAATCATCAACCTTATTGGTATAAGAACATTGAATATTTTAAAGAAAAGGAACGGGGTTACGATTATAAAGAAGATTTATTAGTCCCGGGATATTTTGAGATGCCCATAAAGAAAGGAGAATCAATTATCTTTTCAGCCGGCATATCCGAAATCTCGCCCCGAAAACTGAAACCACTTTGGGATGAAGAATTAGCAAAAAGAAATCATCGCGTGGATATGTTCAGTTGCCTGAAAAACTCAGCCCAGCAGTTTTACAAACGGGAAGGCGACAAAACCTATCTATTGGCCGGATATCCCTGGTTCGGAGCCCGTGCACGTGACCAATTTGTGTCATTGCCGGGTTGCACCTTATCCATTGACCGGATGGATTATTTTGATGCCATAATGGAAACGGCAGTTCCTGAAATTCAAAGATTTATTAACGGTGAAAAAAGCGGATTCAAGTTACAGGCTATTGATGATCCGGATGTTTTGCTTTGGTTTTTGTGGACCGTTCAGCAATTTGCCATTAGCGTATCACTGAAAGAAGCAGCCAACCGTTATGGGGACTTAGCTGCCAGCATCATTTCGTTTATCCGGAAACAAAATCATCCGAATTTATTTCTGCATAACAATGGCTTGCTCTATATTAACGGTACAGAAAAACCGGCAACGTGGATGAATGCCATGGAGAACGGGAAACCCATTACTCCACGAACAGGCTATGTGGTTGAAATAAATGCCTTGTGGTGTAACGCCTTAAAATTCACTTCCTCCCTAACCCGGGAAAAGGGGAATGAACATGCAGCCGATTTATTGGACTATCAGGCAGAAATAGCCCGTGATGCGTTTGTAAAAACATTTTGGAACGGCACTTATTTATACGATTTTGTTGATGGAAATTACAATGATCAGGAAGTCAGGCCAAATATGATTTTAGCTGTAAGTATGCCTTACTCCCCGTTGAACAAACATCAACAAAAGTCTGTTTTGGATATTACTACGAAAGAATTGCTTACCCCAAAAGGCTTACGCTCATTAAGTCCCAAAAGCGGTTTTTACAGGCCAAATTATGTTGGCGGACAGTTGGAACGGGACCGAAACTATTTTAACGGTCCGGTTTGGCCCTGTACATTCGGAGCGTTTGCAACAGCCTATCTACGGATTTACAAACAAAGCGGGAAACCATTTTTGGAAAGGATGCTGATTGGTTTAGAGTCCGAAATGACAGAACTTTGTGTCGGCTCACTGCCCGAGTTGTTCGATGGGAACCCTCCCTATAAAGGTCATGGAGGTATGTCGTTTGCAATGAGCGTGGCTGAAGTATTGAGAGTATTGGACATATTGAAAAAATACGAAAACGAATAAGAATGAAGGCATTAATGTTTGGTTGGGAATTTCCACCACATATTTTGGGAGGATTAGGAACAGCAAGCTATGGATTGACAAAAGGAATGGCTTTACAAGATGATATGGAAATAACATTTGTAATTCCCAAGCCTCATGGTGATGAAGATCAAAGTTTTCTGAAAATAGTCGGAGCCTGTAATGTACCGGTTGTATGGAAAGATAATGACTGGGATTATGTCAATCAACGCATTGGATCACAAATGCATCCCGATGAGTATTTCTGGTTGCGGAATGGGATAAAATATGACTATACCCGGATTTATACAAACGATTTGGGCTGCATCGATTTTTCAGGCCGTTACCCCGACAACCTGATAGAGGAAATATCAAATTACGAAGCGGTGGCCAGTGTACTGGCTCATCAAATGGAATTTGATATTATCCATTCGCATGATTGGCTTACTTATCCGGCAGGCGTATTTGCCAAACAAATTTCAGGAAAACCACTCGTTATCCATGTACATGCCACCGACTTTGACCGAAGCCGCGGGCAAGTAAATCCTACCGTTTACGGGATTGAAAAGCGGGGAATGGATGCCGCCGACCATATTATGACCGTGAGCGATTTAACACGGAAAATTGTGATTGAGAAATACTTCCAGGATCCCCGGAAAGTAACTACCGTGCATAATGCCGTCGACCCGCTGAAGGATGTTGATCTATACAAAAAAACGCCACGCAAAGAAAGAGTGGTCACCTTCCTGGGCCGGATTACCATGCAAAAAGGTCCTGAATATTTTGTTGAAGCGGCATACCGGGTATTGCAAAAAACCAAAAATGTGCGCTTTGTAATGGCCGGGAATGGAGATATGTTGATTGCAATGATCGATCTTGTTGCCAAACGGAATATCGCCGACCGGTTCCACTTTACCGGATTTTTAAAAGGCAGCCAGGTTCATCAAATGTTAGCCGATAGTGATGTGTATATTATGCCCTCGGTATCTGAGCCATTTGGTATTTCACCATTGGAAGCCATGCAGGTCGGAACACCGTCGATCATATCCAAGCAATCGGGTTGTGCTGAGATTCTCACACATGCTATCAAAACGGACTATTGGGATATTGACGCCATGGCTGATGCCATTTACTCAATAGTAAAAAATCCGGCCATGTACGAAAGTTTAAGCAAATTAGGACTGGAAGAAGTAAACAATATAAAGTGGCAAGATGCCGGATTGAAGGTTCGTGCCATTTATGAGAGCGTGATGTAAAGCCAAAACCACAAAAAATACATATTAATTATATATGAGAAACATTTGTTTTTATTTTGAAATTCATCAACCGCTTCGGTTGAAACGTTATCGTTTTTTTGAAATCGGGCAAGATCATTATTACTATGATGATTTTCAAAACGAAGAGCGTATCCGCTACTTGGCTGATCAAGCCTATTTGCCAACCAATCGGATTATTGCCGAATTGATAAGGAGTTCCAATGGCAATTTTCGATGCACTTTCTCTATCTCAGGCATTGCGTTGGAGCAGTTAGAACAATATGCGCCTGAAGTCATTGATAGTTTTAAGGAACTGGCAAAAACCGGAAGCGTTGAGTTTTTGGCAGAAACCTATGCTCATTCGCTTTCATCGATTTTCGATGCAAATGAATTCAAGCAACAAGTAAAGATGCATTCCGATAAAATTGAAGTCTTATTTGGCAAGCGGCCTACGGCGTTTCGTAATGCTGAGCTGATTTATTCGGATGAGATCGGTGAATTGGTTTCAAAAATGGGTTATAGAACAATACTTTTAGACGAAGCCCGCCAGATGTTAGGCTGGAAAAGTCCAAACTACGTATATAACCACGAATATTTGACAAAGCTCAAGTTACTAGTTCGGAATCATAAACTAAGCGATGATATTGCATTCCGGTTTAGCAATCAATCCTGGAACGATTATCCGCTTACGGCAGAAAAATTTGTTAGCTGGTTAAATGCTATGCCTCAAGAAGAAAAAATCGTTAATCTGTGGATGGGTTACGAAGCTTTAGGGGTATTTCAACGTCCGGAATCCGGTATTTACGACTTCATGAAAGCGTTGCCCTACCATGCCATGGAGCAGCAAATCAGTTTTATGTTACCTTCCGAAGTAGGGAAGAAATTGGAAACTGCCGGAAGTATCTCCGCTCAACATCCAATCAGCTGGTCTGGACTCGAAAAAGATATAAGCCCGTGGACAGGAAACGATTTGCAACAAGAAGCTTTACATAAACTCTATGGAGTCAGCGAACGGGTTCGTTTATGCAATGACAAGCCTCTTCAACATGATTGGTTAATGCTCCAATCGTCTGATCATTTTCGCTACATGAGTCATAAAGATGCATATGGTACTAATTATGAATCTCCTTATGAGGCTTTTATGAACTATATGAATGTGCTGGCCGATTTTCTGGAAAGAGTGGATGCTCAATATCCAACCACCATTGAAAACGAAGAGTTGAATGAACTACTCAAGACTATCAACCATCAAGAAAAGGAAATTGAAACCCTTGAAGAGGAATTGAAAAAGTTACGGGCACGGAAATCAAAAAAAGAGAATTAAGCAGCTATTTATTTTGGGATTAAGAAATAAAAAGACTTATGGGACAACATTCCTTTAAGTCTTTTTTTATAATAAGAAAAAACAGATTATCATTGTTTTATGAATTTATGGAATAAATAAGCCGGCATTCTGGTTAACCCATCATAATTAGGAATTAAAAATTATGCATTTGATAAATTCCACAGTCCGGCGTGGTTCTTTGCCATTTGACTTTATTCACTTACCTTTGTGTTCCAAAATTAGGTTAAGCCCTGTATGAAAAAATACTTACAAGACAAGATATTTCAAATTATCTCCGAAGCAGCGGATGAGCAACAACAAGAATGTTATGTAATTGGAGGGTTTGTCCGTGATATATTTCTGAAACGTTCTTCAAAAGACATTGATGTAGTAGTTGTCGGCAGTGGGATAGAACTGGCCAGACGGGTATCCAAAAAGTTAGGGAAACATGCAAGTCTGACAATTTTTAAAAATTTCGGGACAGCCCAGGTAAAATTAAAAGAGCTGGAAGTTGAATTTGTGGGTGCCCGGAAGGAATCGTATCACCGTGATTCCCGAAATCCCATTGTGGAGGATGGGACGCTGGAAGATGACCAGAATCGCAGGGACTTTACCATAAATGCCCTGGCATTATGCCTGAATAAAGATCGTTTCGGCGAGTTGGTCGATCCGTTTGGAGGATTGGAAGACCTGAAAAATTTTGTGATTCGTACGCCACTCAATCCCGATATCACGTTCTCTGATGACCCGCTCCGCATGATGCGTGGAATCCGCTTTTCTGCCCAATTAAACTTCTTCCTGGAGACAAATACTTTCGACGCTATTGTACGCAACAAAGAACGGATTGAAATTATTTCCAAAGAAAGAATTGCTGATGAATTGAATAAAATCATGCTATCGAAGAAACCTTCGGTGGGCTTCATCCTACTTGAAAAGACAGGCCTGCTGGAACTTATCTTTCCGGAACTCCTGGCTTTAAAAGGGGTGGAAACCAAAGATGGAATTGGTCACAAGGATAATTTTAATCATACCTTGACCGTACTGGACAATGTATGTAAACATACCGACAATTTATGGCTCCGGTGGGCTGCTTTATTGCATGACATCGGAAAACCACTCACAAAACGCTTTGATCCACGCTTAGGCTGGACATTTCATAACCATAACTTTATTGGGGAAAAAATTATTCCGGATATATTCCGTAGGATGAAACTGCCAACCAACGAAAAGATGAAGTATGTCCAGAAAATGGTAACGCTTCACATGCGACCGATTGTACTCAGTGAAGAAGAAATCACCGATTCTGCAATACGTCGTTTACTGTTTGAAGCAGGCGACGATATTGACGATCTGATGATGCTTTGCGAAGCTGACATTACTTCTAAAAACCCGGAAAAAGTAAAAAGATTCCGGGCTAATTTTCAGCTTGTGCGTCAAAAGTTGAAGGAAATTGAAGAGAAAGATCGCGTCCGTAATTTTCAACCGCCTATTGGAGGAAAAGAAATTATGGACACATTCAATTTACCGGCTTCAGCCATAGTCGGTGAAATTAAAACGCGCATTAAAGATGCCATTATGGATGGGCTTATTCCCAATGACCATGATGCAGCCTTTGCTTACATGATTGAAATTGCTAAAGAATCCGGATTAAATCAAGTCATTCAATAAAATATTTCTTCTAATGTTTCAGAAAAACAGACAACTATGAAACGTGTAATTCCTATTGTTATCAGTATGATTCTATTATCATCAAATCAGTCCAATTCACAAATTGTTTATCCTGTAACCGCTAAAGAAAAAGTGGTCGACACATATTTTGGCATTCAAGTAAAAGAACCATACCGTTGGTTGGAAAATGATACTTCTGCAGCCACTTCGGCCTGGGTTAAAGCTCAAAATAAAGTCACATCCAGTTATCTGGCCCAGATACCTTTCCGCAATGAGTTAAAAAAGCGGCTGACGGCATTGATGAATTATCCTAAATACGGTGCTCCGTTTAAAAAGAACGGACAGTATTTTTTCTATAAAAATAACGGACTTCAAAACCAATCTGTTTTATACCGCCAGGCGACCTTAACATCCGAACCGGAAGTATTAGTTGACCCAAACACATTCTCAACGGATGGAACGGTGGCATTGCACACCCAATCTTTTTCGAAAAACGGGAAATATCTTGCTTATTCAATTGCACGGAGCGGTTCCGATTGGAATGAGATTTTCGTCATGGAGGTAGCCACCCGGCAAATTTTGGCTGATCACATAAAATGGTCAAAGTCCTCGGATATTGCATGGCAGGGTGATGGATTCTATTACAGTGCCTATGACGCACCGGAAGCCGGGAAAGAATATTCAAATAAAAATGAATATGAAAAAGTATTTTACCATGCAGTAGGCCAAATGCAAAGCCAGGATAAATTAATTTATGAAAACAAAGAATTTCCCCTTCGGGAATGTTATCCGATTGTAACGGAAGATGAAAAATATCTGTTTATAACAGAAACAGAAACAACTACCGGAAACGAATTATTGTTTAAAGACTTAACCATACCGGGCTCAAAGTTTGAATTATTTGCTCCCGGATTTAAAAATGATTATACGGTAGTCAATCACGTTAATGGTAAAATCTATATTCTCACTAACTGGGAAGCTCCTAAACAACGTTTAATGGAAGTAGATCCCAGGGACCATTCTCAGGAACATTGGAAAGAAATTATCCCTGAGTCGGAAAATGTGTTGGAAAGAACAACTATTATCGGCGGAAAGATATTGGCAGAATATATGAAAGATGCCGCACACCATGCTTATGGCTTTGATTTAACCGGCAAAAAGCTTTATGAAGTCCGGTTGCCTACATTGGGCACATTGAGTGGTTTCAACGGAGACAAGGACGATAACGAAGCTTTTTATATATTTAATTCTTACACTGTCCCTCCTACCGTCTACCGATTTAATGCAGACAAAAACACTTCAGAAGTTTTTCATAAAACGGAAGTTAAGTTTAACCCCGATGAATATATCAGCGAGCAGGTATTCTATACCAGCAAGGATGGCACCAAAGTTCCCATGTCAATTATGTATAAAAAAGGCATGAAGAAAGATGGCAAAAACCCGTTGATGCTTTATGGTTATGGAGGTTTCAATATCAGCATGAACCCTTCGTTTAGTGTGGTCCGCATTCCTTTCTTAGAAAACGGAGGTATTTATGTTGTAGCAAATATACGAGGCGGAGGTGAATATGGCGAAGCATGGCATTTGGCCGGTACTAAAATGCATAAGCAGAATGTGTTCGACGATTTTATTTCGGCAGCAGAATATTTAATTTCAAAAAGATATACTTCTTCCAACAAACTGGCTATTGATGGAGGTTCGAATGGAGGATTACTGGTCGGGGCCTGCATGACCCAACGGCCCGATCTGTATGCTGTGGCTATCCCCGAAGTGGGTGTATTGGACATGTTGCGTTACAATCAGTTTACCATAGGCTGGTCGTGGGCCAGCGATTACGGTATCGCCGAGGAAAGCAAGGAAATGTTTGAATACCTGAAAGGCTACTCCCCGTTGCATAATGTTAAACCCGGAACAAAGTATCCGGCTACAATGGTCATGACCGGCGATCACGACGACCGTGTAGTTCCGGCTCATTCATTTAAATTTGCAGCTACCCTGCAGGCTGCTAATGCCGGTACAACCCCAACTTTGATCCGAATTGACACCAAAGCAGGACATGGGGCCGGGAAACCGGTCGGGAAAGTGATCGAAGCACAAACCGATATGTGGTCGTTTGTCATGTATAACCTGGGAATGAATCCAAAATTTTAATAGATTTACAGTTTTTATAATCAGCAGAATAGCTTTCGCGAATTTGAATTCATAGACAAAACACCATTTTTTTCTTGCTAAAAATTTGTCAAATGCGCTAAAAAGGCTATCTTTGCACCGCTTTAGAAGAATGGCGGGATAGCTCAGTTGGTTAGAGCGTCGGATTCATAACCCGGAGGTCACGAGTTCAACTCTCGTTCCCGCTACAAGAAAAGGAAGTTCAGAAATGAGCTTCCTTTTTTGTTGAAGAAAAATGGATTAACCCAATTGAATTTTGTAAACTATTGATATATTTGCATAACAGGTTAAAGGAGGTGAACCGGATCCCTGATAATTTGTTTTGTAATAGGATAGAAATCCGGATATATTTTTATTGTCAACCATTTATACGAACTGACCATGAAACAAAATTGGATAGAATACCTTGAACCGTTAATGAAACTATATGATAAACGTAAGCATCCGCTTGACTACAAAAGCCGTTATCAAATGCTGGTTATGATCATACTGTCAGCCCAGGACTCCGACAAGCATATCAATGAGCTGGCTCCTGCATTTTTCGAAGCATATCCATCCCTGAACAGCCTGGCAAAAGCTAACCCTGATGATCTCTACCGCTATATCAGCACCGTTAGAAATTTTAGCAATAAGTCAGGATGGCTTATTAAACTGGCTCAACTGTTAGGGGATGATGATAAAATACCCCGAACAATGGCAGATTTGACCCAATTACCTGGTATAGGCAGGAAATCGGCAAATGTCATTATCCGTGAATCGGGAGATAAAGCAGAAGGAATTATCGTAGATTTGCACGTTGTAAGAGTAGCTCCACGAATCGGGATTGCCTCAGGCACACAACCCGAGAAAATCGAAAAGCAGATTATGGCATTGGTACCGCAAAATCGTTGGAACGATATTGGTATGGCACTCTCGTTTCTGGGTCGTGAAATATGCCGGCCGACTAACCCCAAATGCGACATTTGTATCATGAATCAGGTCTGCAATTATTATAACGGGACAGCCGATGAAAGTAAGAATAAAGACTCCGATTTAAAACTATTTTAGAACAGAAAAAAGCCTAACGATATGAATCGTTAGGCTTTTTTCTTGTCCTAATGCAGAATAACGCACAACCGTGCATCTCCCTGTAAAAGCAGGTACCTTACTTATTCTCGAAAACCAATCCGTTTTCATCAACATCCACCACAATAGACTGGTCATTCTGTACTTTTCCGGAGATCAATTGTTTTGACAAGTCGTTCAGCACATACTTTTGGATAGCCCGTTTTACAGGACGTGCACCAAATTGTGGATCAAAACCTTCCCCGGCAATAAAATGAATGGCTTTTTCTGTCAGTTCCAGTTGAACACCGTTCCCCTGCAAGGTCTTTTGAATCAAGGACAGTTGCAAACGGACAATCTCCTCTATCTGCGATTCGTTTAACGGAGCAAACATCACCAGTTCATCAATCCGGTTCAGGAATTCAGGGCGGATGGTTTGTTTCAAGAGTTCAAACACCTGTGTTTTGGTCCTTTCAATCACTTCTGCCTGATTTTGATTGGTCATACTCTCAAAATTATCACGTATCAACGTAGATCCAATGTTGGAAGTCATGATAATGATGGTATTCTTGAAATTCACCAACCGTCCCTTATTATCGGTCAGACGTCCATCGTCCAGCACTTGCAGCAATACGTTGAACACATCGGGATGTGCCTTTTCTATTTCATCGAAAAGCACTACCGAATACGGTTTCCTGCGGATAGCTTCGGTCAGCTGCCCTCCTTCATCATATCCCACATATCCCGGAGGTGATCCGATCAACCGTGTTACCGAGAATTTCTCCTGATACTCGCTCATATCAATTCGCGTCATCATGTTTTCATCATCGAACAGGAACTCAGCCAACGCCTTTGCGAGTTCTGTTTTACCGACTCCTGTCGTACCCAGGAATATAAAAGAGCCTATCGGCCGTTTGGGGTCCTGCAGCCCGGCACGACTTCTACGAACGGCATCTGCTACTGCTTGTATTGCTTCATCCTGTCCTACCACCCGTAAATGCAACTCTTCTTCCAAATTAAGCAGTTTATCTTTTTCTGATTGAAGCATCTTTTTGACGGGTATACCGGTCCAGCGACTCACTACATCGGCAATATCTTCACTGTCGACTTCTTCTTTTATCAATGCATGGGCACCTTGCATGGTTGCCAGTTTCGCCTTGAATTGAGCGATCTGTTCCTCTGCCGCTTTAATCTTACCATAGCGAATTTCTGCTACCAGTCCGTAGTCTCCTTCACGTTCAGCTTTATCTGCCTGATATTTCAGGTCCTCAATCTCTATTTTAGTTTGCTGAATGCTGTCGATCAGTTGTTTTTCCGACGACCATTTAGCACGCATCTCCTTCCCTTCTTCCTTCAAATTGGCAATTTCTTCATTCAACTGTGCCAACTTACGCGTATCGTTTTCCCGCTTGATCGCTTCCCGTTCTATCTCCAGCTGTTTAACATTACGATCAATAATATCCAGTTCTTCCGGTACCGAATCAACTTCCAGCCTAAGCTTGGCAGCCGCTTCATCCATTAGGTCGATGGCTTTATCCGGCAAGAACCGGTTGGTAATATACCGGCTCGACAGTTCTACCGCCGCGATAATGGCATCATCTTTGATCCTTACTTTATGGTGATTTTCATACCGCTCTTTCAACCCACGAAGGATGGATATGGTACTGGGGATATCGGGTTCGTCCACATTGACAAGCTGGAAACGACGTTCAAGGGCTTTATCTTTTTCAAAGTATTTTTGATATTCATCCAACGTGGTAGCTCCGATAGCTCTCAATTCTCCACGTGCCAAAGCAGGTTTCAGGATATTGGCGGCATCCATAGCCCCATCGCTTTTGCCGGCACCCACCAGGGTGTGGATTTCGTCAATAAACAGGATCACTTCCCCTTCGGCTTTTATCACTTCATTCACAACCGCCTTCAGCCGTTCTTCAAATTCCCCCTTGTACTTGGCACCGGCTATTAAAGCTCCCATATCCAACGAGAATATCTGTTTCGATTTCAGGTTTTCCGGTACATCACCACGTACAATTCTGTGTGCCAATCCTTCGGCAATGGCTGTCTTTCCTACGCCCGGTTCACCAATCAATATCGGGTTATTCTTGGTACGCCGGGTCAGTATTTGAAGCACCCTTCGGATCTCTTCATCACGGCCGATGACAGGATCCAGCTTACCTGCACGGGCCTGCTCGTTCAGGTTAATGGCATACTTGTTCAAGGCATTATAACTTTCCTCCGCGGAAGCAGAGTCTGCCTTTGCTCCTTTTCTTAATTCCTGGATGGCCTGTTGTAATTCACTTTCGCTGACCCCTGCATCCTTCAGCACTTTAGACATTTCATTTTTCTCATTCACCAATGCCAGCAAGATATACTCCAGTGAAACAAACTGATCGCCGGCCTTGGTTGAAAGAGCTGTCGCTTTTTGCAACACGGCATTGGTTTCCCGGCTCAGGTAAGGTTCCCCCCCCGATACACGGGGATAACCACCGATCATACTGTTTGCAATTGCTTGAACGGATGATACATTCACACCCAGTTTCCCAAACAGGAATTGGGTCAAATCCTCTCCTTTGGCAAGTAAACCTAAAAATAAGTGTGGTGTTTCAACCGCTTGCTGGCCGTTCGACTGAACCAGTTCTATCGCATGCTGTATGGCTTCCTGCGATTTCAGGGTAAAATTATTAAAGTTCATTGTTAGCTCGTTAAGTTGTTTGATTCTATGCTTGCTTAATATAAATTCATATTACGTTATTTGGTTCAACAATTTCTTTACCAATAGACAGATTCTGCTAAATTGTCATTTAAAATATTTATTTAACTGAAAAACAAGACATTATTTCAGTATTCAAGACAATTAATGATAAATTAAAGCAGTTGGCCCTACCGGACAGGTTGTGGGGAAAAGACTGAATTATCCTGAAAGAGCAGATTAGCGATTCGTGTCGTTTAATGAAGAATTTTGAATGAATGAACCGATACTCCAACTAAACTACCCAGATGCAGGATCCAAAAATTAATTTCAATAACAAATAGAGCTATTCTGACCTTATTGCTTATGTTTCTTTAATTGCCCTTTACCGGAGCATAACCTGCTTCCTTTCTTTGTATAAAAAGGAATCGGAAAGATTACCGATAGGGTTCGGTTAGGGTTCGGATAGGGTTACCTATCCGAACCCTAATTGAACCCTAATTGAACCCTATCGGAAGTTATACTATGCTAAGAGCGGGTGACGGAAGGAATAGGAGGAGACAGCGTACAGCCAAAGCCGAAACCTGAATCAAAAAAAACACATAAAATTGCTGGTTAATAATAGTTTAAGAGCTTTACAAAAGAGAAGTTAAATGGAATATTTGCCCGAAAGAGAACGCTGACCGTAAAAGTAGAGTTTCATTGGCATTTAATAACAGCAGGATAGATCTTCCACAACCTATACGGCAAAACCTAATTATTTATCCGGATATTCAAGCATCGACCAATAATTAGTAAAAATGAAATTTTTCAACATTTGCAAGGTGGTTTTTTTTGTTTTTATGTAATATATTCACAAAAAAAGCTATCTTTGCCTCATTAAAATCTTAGAATCACAACAATAAAATTTAAATCTAATCATTCAAAATGAGTAACACGAAAAGAGTCTATACTTTTGGCAATGGACAAGCCGAAGGTAAAGCAGACATGAGAAATTTGCTCGGAGGAAAAGGAGCAAACCTGGCTGAAATGAATTTAATCGGCGTACCGGTACCTCCGGGTTTTACGATCACGACTGATGTTTGTACGGAGTATTTTACACTGGGAAAAGATCAGGTTGTTGAACTGCTAAAGCCAGAGGTGGAGAAAGCCATCGCCGGAGTAGAGAAACTGATGAATTCAAAGTTCGGTGATATAGAAAACCCGTTATTAGTTTCCGTACGTTCAGGTGCCCGTGCTTCTATGCCGGGGATGATGGATACGATTTTGAACTTAGGTCTGAATGATGCCGTGGTGGAAGGTCTGATCCGGAAAACCGGCAACGCACGCTTTGCCTGGGACTCCTACCGCCGCTTTGTACAAATGTACGGGGATGTAGTGTTAGGCATGAAACCTGCCAACAAAAACGACATTGATCCTTTCGAGGAAATTATTGAACATATAAAGAAAGCCCGGGGTGTTGAATTAGATACCCAACTTTCAGTAGACGACCTGAAAGAACTGGTCGTAAAATTTAAAGCCGCCGTATTAAAACAAACCGGCCACAACTTCCCCGAATCAGCCTATGAACAACTTTGGGGAGCAATCTGCTCGGTATTCGATTCGTGGATGAACGAACGGGCTATCCTGTATCGTAAAATGGAAGGAATACCTTCCGAATGGGGGACAGCGGTTAGTGTACAATCCATGGTATTCGGCAATATGGGTGATACTTCGGCAACCGGCGTCTGCTTCTCGCGCGATGCGGCAACCGGCGAAGACCTATTCATCGGTGAATATCTGATCAATGCACAGGGTGAAGATGTGGTGGCAGGTATCCGTACGCCTCAACAAATCACCATAGAAGGTTCAAAGCGCTGGGCCAAACTGGCCGGCATTCCGGAAGCCGACCGGGCTGCCAACTACCCTTCGATGGAAGAAGCCATGCCGGCTATTTATAAAGAATTGGATGCTATCCAGACCAAACTGGAAAATCATTACAAAGATATGCAGGACATGGAATTTACCGTACAGGAAGGTAAATTATGGTTCTTGCAAACCCGTAACGGGAAACGTACAGGCGCTGCCATGGTAAAAATAGCTATCGACATGTTCCACCAAGGCATCATAGACGAAAAAAAGGCCATCCTGCGTATTGATCCCAACCGATTGGATGAACTGCTTCACCCGATATTCGATAAAACAGCGATCAAGAATGCAAAACTCATTGCCAAAGGATTGGCTGCTTCTCCCGGAGCTGCTTCGGGCAAGGTAGTCTTCAATGCCGATGATGCTGCTGAATGGGCTGCCAGGGGGGAGAAAGTAATCATGGTCCGTATTGAGACTTCCCCTGAAGACCTGGCCGGTATGGCTGCCGCCAAGGGAATCCTGACTGCCCGGGGCGGTATGACTTCCCATGCCGCTGTAGTAGCACGCGGAATGGGTAAATGTTGTGTCTCAGGAGCCGGAACCTTAAAAATCGACTACGTTACTAAAACCATCGAGGTAGACGGGCTAAGCGTGAAAGAAGGCGATTACATCTCGCTGAACGGATCGACCGGTGACATTTTCTTAGGACAGGTTGGAACGAAGGAAGCTGAATTGGATGCCGACTTTGCCGAACTTATGACCTTAGCAGATAAACACACCCGAATGACCGTACGTACCAACGCCGATACACCGCACGATGCCCATGTTGCCCGCAAATTCGGAGCTACCGGGATTGGCCTGTGCCGTACGGAACACATGTTCTTCGAAGGGGAAAAGATCAAAGCTATGCGTGAAATGATATTGGCTGAAGATGAAGAAGGCCGTCGTATTGCACTGGCAAAAATCCTGCCTTATCAGGAAGCTGACTTTGAAGGAATCTTCGCCGCTATGGAAGGATGTCCGGTTACCGTACGGCTGCTCGATCCTCCGTTGCATGAATTTGTACCTCATGATGAAAAAGGACAACAGGAAATGGCGGTAGCCATGGGCGTATCCCTAAAAAAGATCCAACAACGCGTGGATTCACTCCACGAGCAAAACCCTATGTTAGGCCATCGCGGATGCCGGTTGGGAAATACCTATCCTGAAATTACAGAGATGCAAACCCGTGCTATTTTGGGAGCTGCTTTAGTCCTCAAGAAAAAAGGCATCAAAGTGCTGCCCGAAATTATGGTACCATTGGTTGGCATTGAATCTGAATTTATCCTGCAAGATAAAATTATCCGGGATACGGCAGCCACGTTATTCAAAGAAAGAGGCGACAGCATTGAATTCAAAGTAGGAACCATGATTGAAATTCCGCGTGCAGCCTTAACAGCCGACCGCATTGCTGCAACAGCCGAGTTCTTCTCATTCGGGACCAATGACCTGACCCAAATGACTTTCGGTTATTCCCGGGATGATATTGCCTCCTTCCTACCGATTTATTTAGAAAAGAAAATCTTGCAAAACGATCCATTCCAGGTACTGGATCAAACAGGAGTAGGTCAATTGGTGCAAATGGCAACTGAGAAAGGACGTTCCGTGAATCCGAAGTTAAAAGTTGGCATTTGTGGTGAACATGGCGGTGAGCCATCCTCGGTTGAATTCTGCCACCGTTCTGGATTGAACTATGTAAGCTGCTCACCTTTCCGTGTGCCTATTGCCCGGTTGGCTGCCGCACAGGCTGCATTGAAAAATTAGAGCAAAGGACAAAGAGCCAAGAACAAAGAGTTAAAATTTTGGTTATAAACAAGACAGGCTATCTCACTACGAGATAGCCTGTCTTGTTTAACAAAAAACTGTCAATTATGAACTGTCAACTAAGAACTACTTTTTCTTCTGCCCTCTTGTTTTGGGCTTTTTATATTTTAAACGCATAGACTCAGCACGCCTGATTTTATTGTTTACCTTCTTGTTTTTATCACTTTTCTCGTGAAATGCAGCTCCCCCTTCTTCCTTTTTAGGAACGGTAACCAGTGAGTTCTTCATCTTCACTTGCGGCAACTCATCCGGAGTTAATTCTTTTGAAACGACCACTTCAGGGGGTAATGTAACAATCGGGATCTTCCTGCTCATTAAAGCTTCAATATCCTTCCGGTTCTCCGCATCCACCTTTGTTATAAATGTGATGGAAACACCATTTTTATCGGCCCGCCCGGTACGGCCGATCCGGTGCATATAATTCTCCGCAATCTCGGGCACATCAAAATTGACCACATGCGACACATCGGATATGTCAAGGCCACGGGCTACAATGTCGGTAGCAATAAGGACGGGAATCAGGTTTTCCTTGAAGCTGCGCATGGTTTCGAACCGATTATTCTGGGATTTATTAGAATGTATCAACCCAATCTGTTCCGAAAATTTAGGTGTAAGTTCTTCATAGAGGGCATCAGCCAGTTTTTTTGTTGAAGTAAACACTAATACTTTTGAAAATTCAGGATTATTCTTTATCAGGAATTCAAGCAAATTTACTTTCGTATGGAAGTTAGGAACTTTAAAACCGATTTGCTTAATATTCTCAAGCGGAGTTCCGGTGGGGGCAGCTTCAATCTCGAGCGGTTCGACAAAAAAATCATGAACAAGATCTTTTAACTCTTCTGAAATAGTGGCTGAGAACATCAGGTTTTGTCGCTTAGTCGGCAACAAATCAATGACACGAATCAATTGAGGACGAAAACCGAGATTCAACATCTCATCCACTTCGTCTATCACAAATCGTTTAATTAGTTTTAATTTCAGGGTACCATTCAAGGCAAAGTCCAACAGCCTGCCCGGAGTTGCTACCAATACATCAACCCCGGCCAATAATAAAGGAGTCTGGCGAATCATATTCACACCACCATATACTCCGGCAACCCGAACATTCATGTATTTAGTAAGCAGTTCCACCTGCTCCACCACTTGTACCACCAATTCGCGGGTAGGCACTACAATCAGTATTTGAGGATGTTTTTCTTTGGTAAACTTCCATTGCCTTAAACATGGCAGCAGATAGGCTATTGTTTTTCCTGTACCTGTTTGTGCAATTCCCACAATATCACGTCCGGACATGATGGCAGGATAAGCTCTTTCCTGGATAGTTGTTGTTTGCGTTATACCTAAGTCGTTCAACGCATTTATTAAAGGAGTATTGATGTTTAATTCGGTAAAATTCATTTAAGCAAGGTATAATTTATAATTCATAATGCATAATTCATAATGCATAATTCATTGTATGCTGAATTAATTCGCTGCAAAGATAGTCTAAATGTATCACACCTTGAAATTTAAACTATAACCGATTGATATTTAATGAATCCATGTACCTTTTTATTATGCATTATGAATTATGTATTCAGCATTGTTCAGGGTGCTAACCGGGATATTTTCCATTCCCCGGATTCAATCCTATAAATCACTCGGTCATGCAACCTATTTGGACGACCCTGCCAAAACTCTATGGAAGTCGGTTTAACGAGATAACCGCCCCAATGTGGAGGTTTGGGAACATTTTCACCGAATTTTTGCATGTAATACTCATATTGTTGTTCTAAAAAATCTTTGGATCGAATAACCTGACTTTGGGGAGAAGCCCAGGCTCCAATCCTGCTTTCAAGGGGGCGGGACAAGAAATAAACCGTTGAAATAGCATCACTTACTTTTTCAACCTGGCCTGTAATCCGAACCTGGCGTTCCAATTGCGGCCAGAAAAACAATAAAGAGACCTGGTTATTAAAAGCGATTTGCCTGGCTTTGTGACCTTCATAATTGGTAAAAAAAACAAAGCCTTCAGGCTGGACATCCTTCAATAAGACGATCCGCGAGTGCGGTTGCAGGTTTTCATCGACTGTTGAGACGACCATAGCGGTAGGTTCCGATTGGTTGTGTTTAATAGCCTCATCCAGCCAAACATCAAACTGCTCGATAGGATTTGGTAGTACCTCCTTTTCATCCAGGGAAGAAAACATATACTGTTTACGAATATCGTGAAGCATAAAACTGATTTATCATTAATTTAATTACAATTCATCATTCATTGATTTGAATGATAGAACAATTCCCGTTTCATTTGGTTTATATTTACTTAAGATTTGCATTAATTCATTATCAATTTCGTTCTTTTTATTACAATATTCAGCTCTATGTTTCAAATTGAAATCGATATAAAAATCCTTTCTTTTCGGGTTAATTTTCCTTTCATTTTAGAGTTTTTTTTGAAAAGAAACAAGTACCTTTGAGGCACAAAAAAAAGTAATTATTCTTAGTATGAAAGACTTATTGCAGGCCCGCCACATTGGCATTTCAGAACAAGATGAAGCGTTTATGCTTCAAACTGTTGGAGTAAAAAATATGGATGAATTGATTGCCCAGACAATTCCTTCGGACATTCTGCTGAAAAAGACGATTGAATTACCGGATGCACTTACGGAACAACAATACACAGAACACATTGCTGAACTGGCCTCCAAAAACAAACTATTTACGTCCTACATCGGGCAAGGTTGGTACGATACCCACACCCCTGCCGTTATTCAACGGAATGTATTTGAGAACCCATCCTGGTACACCTCCTACACGCCCTATCAGGCAGAAATCTCACAGGGAAGGCTGGAAGCTTTATTAAATTTCCAGACTGCTGTTTGTGATTTTACCGGCATGCCCCTTGCCAATGCCTCTTTACTGGATGAAGCTACTGCCGCCGCCGAAGCAGCTACCATGATGCACAACCTGCGCAGCCGTGACCAACTAAAGAATAATGCCAATACTCTTTTTGTCGATCAACATTGCTTTCCGTCCATACTGGCCGTGCTTCACACCCGTACTCAGGCGCAAGGTATCCAGTTGGAAATTGGGGACTTTGAAAGCGTTCATTTCACAGACAAGCATTTTGGAGCTATTGTCCAATACCCGAATGCAAACGGAAGCATCGAAGATTATACCGGATTTGTAACCCGGGCACATGCCGTTGGGTGCAAAGTAGCCGTTGATGCCGATATTTTAAGCCTTGCTCTATTGACTCCTCCGGGAGAGTGGGGAGCTGACATTGTATTCGGTTCTACCCAACGTTGGGGAATTCCCATGGGATTTGGCGGACCATCAGCAGCCTATTTTGCTACACGGGATGAATTTAAACGCGATATGCCGGGCCGGATTATTGGGATCAGTAAAGATATAAACGGCAGGCCCGCCTTGCGTATGGCCCTGCAAACCCGTGAACAACATATCAAACGCGAAAAGGCCACTTCGAATATATGCACAGCGCAGGCATTATTAGCCTCTATGGCCGGGTTCTATACAGTTTACCATGGAGCTGAAGGAATCAAAAATATCACTCAACGTATTCATGCCACAGCCACTTATATCAACGAGATTTTGCCTGTTTACGGATATACACAGGAGAACGAGAACTTCTTTGACACATTAAAAATTACGTTGCCGACAGAAGTTTCAACAGAAGATTTGAAAGCTATCGCATTGGATTATGAAGTAAATTTCCATTATTTTGAGACCGGTGAAATAGGTATCAGCTTCGACGAAACAACAGACATTGATGATGTCAACACATTAATCGAAATTCTGGCAGCAGCTGTAGATAATGCTCCTGTTTTTGCCCAAGAAGACGATCTGGAAGAGTTGAAATCGTATGACGAAAGCCTGGAACGGACTTCGGCCTATCTGACTCACGAAGTATTTAACCGCTACCACAGTGAGACGGAAATGATGCGTTACATCAAGAAACTGGAACGCCGTGATATATCCCTGACCCATTCCATGATTTCGTTGGGTTCATGTACTATGAAACTAAATGCCGCTTCGGAAATGTTACCCATGAATCGTGCTGAATTTGGAGGCATGCACCCGTTGGCACCAGCAGACCAGACTGAAGGCTATAATGAGATGATTGCCGAACTTGAAAAATACCTGACAGCCATCACCGGCTTTGCGGCTTGTAGCCTGCAACCAAACTCTGGGGCAGCCGGCGAATATGCCGGGTTAATGACTTTACGTGCGTACTTCAAATCGAAAGGAGAAACACAGCGTAACGTTGTATTGATCCCAGCCTCTGCACACGGCACCAACCCGGCTTCTGCTCATCAGGCCGGGTTTGAAATCGTGGTGGTAAAATGCGATGAAGGTGGTAATACCGATTTAGCCGACTGGAAGGAAAAAGCGGAAATCAACAAAGACAAGTTAGTGGGTTGCATGATAACCTATCCTTCCACGCATGGAATTTTCGAAGCACATATCAAAGAAATGTGTACTATCATCCACCAGAACGGCGGACAGGTTTATATGGACGGTGCCAACATGAACGCCCAGGTTGGATTGACTAATCCTGGAGCAATCGGGGCAGATGTTTGTCACCTGAACCTGCATAAGACATTTGCTATCCCTCACGGCGGCGGAGGTCCGGGTGTAGGTCCTATTTGTGTAGCCGGGCATTTGAAGGAATTCATACCCAGTAAGACTTTTGGACAAAATACCGTGTCGGCAGCCCCTTACGGCAGTGCCAGCGTATCAGTCATTACTTACGGCTACATCCGCATGATGGGAGTGGAAGGCTTGACACGTGCAACCAACATAGCGATCTTAAATGCCAATTACCTGGCTGCACGGTTGAAAGACAGCTACGGAGTGCTTTATACCGGCGAGAACGGACGAGTAGGGCATGAACTGATCCTGGAAGCACGCAATTTTAAAGCAACTTCCGGTATTACCGAAACCGATATTTCCAAACGATTAATGGATTATGGGTTCCACGCTCCCACCCTTTCATTTCCTGTACATGGCACTTTGATGATTGAACCGACTGAAAGTGAATCATTAGCTGAGCTGAACCGGTTTGCGGATGCTATGCTACAGATTTATGATGAAATAAAAGAAGTGGAAAACGGAGTAGCCGACACCACCGATAATGTTCTATTAAACGCTCCGCATCCGGAATACGTTCTTGTTTCGGATGAATGGAATCATCCTTACAGCCGTGCAAAAGCTGCCTATCCAACAGCGTGGGTCGCAGAAAATAAATTCTGGACAAACGTGGCACGTATCGATAACGGGTTTGGGGACCGGAATCTGGTATGTACGTGTCAATAGAGCCAAGAACCAAGATAAAGGACTAAAGAAACCCCGCTTTGTTGATACAGAGCGGGGTTTCTTTTATTTGAACATGGATGAGATGACTGGCGACCAGTTCATTTCAAGAATAAATTAATACCAGCAGTTGTGACATACCGGTTCACGAAGGATATTATAGGTAATCATCAGTTCGTTGGTACCATACGAACTCAGCCGTATGCCACCGAAGTGATAGTCATAGCTGTAAGATATATGAATGGCATCACTTATATCAAAGCCAAAGATCAGACCAGCTTCACTCCCGGTACGGTAGAATAAGCCAAGATCAAATTGATCGGGTTGGTCGTTCAACCCAGAACGGTTTGGTATTTTAAAGTAAGTAGTCGCATTGAATTCGGCCTGGTAGATATTGGAATATTGGATGCCACAAATACCAGCTCCGAGGTTGATTATATCATTTGAATATTCCCGGTAGCGCCCATACAGAAAATTGGTATTGGATTGCTGATTATTTATTTTAGAAAAAAGCGAAAAGATATTTTGGCTGGAAGCTCCTATTTTGAATGACTTATTGGTAACCTCCACTCCCAGATCAGCATTAAGCGTTGTTCCGGATTTCAATTTATCATACGCAGCTTTATCATTATTGTCAACGAGATTCATTTTGGACATATCATAACTCAGACATTGAACATTTCCACCTAACCCGAAATGCAACTGCCAGTCTTGTTGAAAAAGAATGGCATAAGCATAAGTCAAATCGACATTGGTAGTGGAAGTATACCCTATTTGATCCTGAACAGCAATAGCCCCCAGTTGAGTATGAAAATTTTCAAGATAGGTGGTAGCTGAAGCAAAAAATGTAGTAGGTGCACCCGGAAAACCGGCCCACTGTTTGCGGGCTGCCATGCTGAATACCGCCTGGTATTTGTCGTAAACAGTAGCCGGATTAATGTATTGCGAGTTTACCCAGTAGTTATTCAACCGGATGTCCGATTGTGCAACTGCCAGTAAACTTAGCAAATTGAGTATAAAAAGAAATAGAACTTTCTTCATATTCATTGACACTACGGTCGTAAAACCATTAGGTACCCTTCTTTTGTTTTTGTCTTTGCTCCCGAGATGTAATAAAGCACATAAAAATAAGTATCCTGAGAAACAAGCTTTCCATGATATGTTCCATCCCAACCATCCGTTCCTTCAAAGAGAAGAATCCCATTCCTGTTATAAATCTGGACATGATTTCCCTTCATAAACACATCATTCATTCCATCTCCATTCGGAGTGAGCGTATTTGGAATATTGATAAACGTAAGATTAGTTACCACTGTACTGTCACATCCATCTACCGTTTTAAGAATATCGTTATAAATTCCTTCCTGATCATACGTATGCCCGTTAATAGTATATTTTTCTCCTGAAAACAAATGGATAGCCTGTGACACTTTAACCGCATCAATTACAGTTAAATTTAATGTAACAATTACATCGGTCCCTAAAGCATTGGTCATTTTTTTTGTATATACCCCGGAGGCAGTATAGGGTGAACCATTCCAAATATAGGGTAAATCAGAACTACAAACAGAAGCGTTGGTAAAAGCACTGGTTGATAAATTAACTTTTAGAATAAGTTTTGCAATGCTATCACAGCCCATTGAGTTGATAAGATCGAGAGGTGAAGTATATGTCCCGTTTTCAGTGAGAAGCATTTTATTCCACACATAAGGCAATTCATCGGATCTCACAATTTCACTTGTGATGGAACTTGAAGGTAAAACAACCGTTAATATAAGTGTTGCAATACTGTCGCAGCCGGAAGAATTTATAAATTGGGCTGTATAGGTTCCGGATTCATAGCATAATTTTTTATTCCAAACATAAGGAAGCAGTGAAGAACAAATATAATCCTTAGTGGTTGAGGTCAACGGAGATTTAACATTCAATATCAATGTCGCAATACTGTCACAACCAACAGAATTAGCTAACGTAACTCGGTAGGTTCCGGCTGATGAAATAGATAAACCATTCCATCTATAAGGTAAAGCGTAAGGACAAGTAGTTACTTCTGTTGTGGAACCTGTAGACGGATTTACAGTCACAACAACAACACCCGCCTGGGAATGGAAACAAGCTTTGGAATCTTTTACTCCCAACAGGCGATACCTAAAAGCGCCGGGTGTTGTTGTTGGTACACTGACGGTGACGCTGTTGCCCGTAACGGTAGTTACCGTTGTATCGGTTCCATTGATGTTATACGTAAAAGTATAAGGTGCGGATCCTCCTGTTCCGGTAAAAGTTACAACAGGAGAAGCTGCATTTTGGCAAGCAATAGTGGTGCCACCGATTGTAGCTGTGGAGAGTTGATTTACCGTGATGCTACCTTTTAAAGAAGCTTCTGCACAAGGTGCACCACCCACAGTGGTAATTGTATAATTGCCACTCATAGTAGGAATGCCACTTAGTGTTACAGTGGTTCCATTTACAACAGAATTTACACCGTCAGGCAAGCCTGTCACAGTTACGCCTGTTGCACCTCCGCCAAAACTATAGGTAACTTTATTGATAGCCCCACCCCAACATATAGTTTGCGATTCAGTGCCAATTTCACTGGTTTGTTGCAATGTCGGTAACCCGATAACGGTCACTTGCAAAGATTGAACCGGTCCAACGCAACTATCCTTTGTTATTTCCTGTACTGTCAATGTATATATGCCTGATTTAGTCCAGTTTATATTCACCGAATTGGTGGTTGATGCCTCAGGACTTCCTTCGTTTATTTTCCATATATACGAAGAGCCGGAAGTAGCATCTACATAATAATTTTTTGAAGTACCCATACATACCACATCCGGTTGACCTGATTGTGCCATAGTATGCACAACACTTATCAGTGCTATGAAAAAGATGATTATGTAGGATCCTCTTTTCTTCATTGGTTTTCTAAAACGTTCTTTATATCAAACCTGCCAACAATATTCACTTTCACTTTGTTAGCGGTGAGGTATTACCTGTTTTCGCTACATGTTATTAGCTGTACGTAATTGGA
>JAUZOM010000050.1 GCA_030706465.1 Bacteroidota bacterium
ATCTCAATGAGTTCTGTTACAAATTCAACCGACGATATTTCGGAGAAAAGATGTTCGATAGATTGGTTTTTGCCGCTGCAAAATACAATACAAACTTTAAATCCAGAATTTACAACAGGTCGCTTTGCGGATAATCATATAAATTTAAAATCATGAAAACTAAGTTTATTTCTCTCAAAACATTGATTTGTTGTTTGTTATTTCCAATGCTTTGTATTCAAATTATTCAGGCAGCCGTAACGGATTCACAGGTAGCAAACTGGAAGGACAATAAGACCGCTGCTTTTCTGCTGATGTTCGACGATGGGTTGAACTCCGCCTATCAGGTGGCGATACCTGAACTTCTCAAGCGTAACATGATTGCGACTTTATACGTTAATCCCGGGGGGAATAAATGGTCAAACCCAGCTGTGGAAGGCCCAAATGAATGGGAAAATCTTATACCCAAAACAGGCATGGTTTACGCTGACCACACCTGGACACACAACGGTGCTGCCACTTGGGAAATCGAAGACAGTGAAGTTGTAAAATGTCAGGAGAAAATCATGAGCATGTTTTATAAAGATGGTAAGCCTCATCTCATTTCCTATGGACAGCCTGGGGTAACTACCTGGTTTAGCTATGGTGCGGACTTGACTGCTTTATTAGCCAAGTATAACCTTATTTCCCGTCCGACTTTTGACGGTCACGGTGCGGTTTATCACTGGCAAACTGTTAAACAAATGTTAGCTTTGGCGGACAAGGCAATCGCCTTAAAAGGAATGGAATATCTGATTACTCACGGAGTGGAACGCCGGGTGAGTGAAGGGGATCCAAACTGGGGATTTCAGGATTTTTGGGCATTAAATAAGGATACATTACGTGGCGTACTTGACGGTCTGGCTGTACGAAGAGACAGGGGTGACCTTTGGATTACCGACCATATATCGCAATACAAATATCAGATGGAACGGGATAATAAGCCGACGTTTCAGGTGCTGAAATCAGATAATAATGAGATTCAGTTGACCATGACCGGAACGTTGGATCAAGGGCTTTATGATTTGCCTCTCACAGTGATCACTCAGGTGCCTGCATCATGGGTCAGTGCTTATATCACTCAGGGAGCAAAGACTTACTCAGTTCCTGTTGTTCATGGTTTAGCTACGTATGATGCCTATCCAAATGGAACACCTATAACCGTAAAAATAAATACCGACCCAACTGCTCCAACAGGAACAGCATCATCTGTATACCTTGTACAACCAGGTGGAACAAGTGCCATTTGGAGCGGTACTGTAACAGGTACCATAGTTGACTTAAGTGTTCAAGGCAAATCATTGAATGAATGGTATAAAGCCACGACTTTTAACATCGGAGACGAAATATGGCTCATCAAAGGGAATTACTTTCTTACAGATACAATCGCTACCAAGACCACAGAAACCATTCGTGGTGGATTTGCTGGAACTGAACATGCAATAGGAGACAGAGCAAAAGGTACTAATGCCTGGGATTTTACAAACGAAACAATTATTGACGGTAATAATCTGGTAAGAGGCTTTGTGGTCAGTACAGGTGCAACTATTGATGGGTTGACAGTTCAAAACTGTGCTTATCCTGTAACCTCTACCTGTGGCAATGCAGCTGCAGTAAAAATTACAAGTTCTTCTATTGTTCAAAACTGTATCGTGAGAAACAACACGATAACGGGTCCGGCTACCGCGGGTGGAATCTATTCCGGTGGAGTCAGTCTTACGACAGGAGGTAAATTGTTAAATTCGTATATACATGACAATTCCTGTGCCAATACTGGTGGTGGTGGAAATGGTGGCGGTGTTAGCATATACCAGTCAGCTACGGTTGATGGTTGTACCATTAGCAACAATACAGCTTATAACGCGGGTGGAGGTGTTAATATAATAGCCAAACTCGGCGGAGCGGTCGTAAATAACAGTATCATTTCTAATAATACGGCAACAAATAGTGGTGGCGGTGGTGTTAATGTGTCTGGCGGTTCCGCCTTTACAAACGGACTTTCGTTGACTATTTCCAATTGCACGGTATCCTCAAACACCGCTAAAACGAATGGCGGTGGTCTGTATATGGATGTTACCAACGGAGGTAGCTGGGAAGGTAACCCCGTTAATATTCAAAAGTGCATTGTATCATCTAACACAGCTACCGGTACTACCGGTTCAACCGGTAATGGAGGCGGCATTTACTTTTTTAGAGGCATTTTAAACGTTAACGGTTGTACTATAAATAACAATATATCTAAAGCACCTACCACCATTGACAATAATGGTGGCGGTGGAATATTTCTCCCTTACTCAAACGGTTCAACATTGAACCTAACTAATTCCGTACTAAAAGGGAATGTTATTGGAACAGGTAAAAATGCCGGTTCAGCCATTAATACGGATGTAGCTTCGACGTTAGTCAGAAACTGTTTGATAACCGGTAATACAGGTGTAAATTTTCACACCCAGGGAGCCGGCCGAGTATGTACCTATCAAAATTGTACTATTGCAGGTAATGCTACCTTAACAGGTGATGCAGCACCTCTGAATCTTGGTTCTGGAGTCAATGGAATCAGCACTTTTACCAATTGTGTTTTTTATAAAAGTTCCACTAATCCAATTTCAGGAACGATAAATACCGGTAAAGATCCGAAAGTGACCTATTGTGGCTTTGATGTAGCCGTTCCGACGACCTATGCCGATAAGACCGGATGTATTACGGGTATCACTTCAGCCTCATTTACCGATGCGGCTAACGGAGACTGGAGCCTTTCTCCAACCTCTGCTGCCATCGATGCAGGAACAACTGTTGCAGCCGTTACCACCGACATTACCGGGACTACTCTTCGTCCGTTGGGAGCAGCTTATGATATGGGTGCATACGAAGCAATCTCAAGAACTACCGGTTTGGAGAGTGTTAAACAGTTTGTATGTTTTACAGAAAACCACAACCTTAAACTTCAAGGATTGTCCAATGGAGCTCAATTGCGGGTTTATGGCATGACAGGATCACTCCTGATAAACAAAACAGCCGTTTCTTCGAATGTTTCCATTCCTTTGACTACCGGTTTTTATATGGTAACGGTTGTTGATAACGGAGGAAGTTCGACACAAAAAGTAATAGTGAGATAGTGTTTGTCAATAACCACCTACTCTGAAAATTCCCGGAATCAAATTAGAAGAGTTAAGGGATAAAGAATAAAACGCGGATGGAAAATTCTAATCGCGTTTTATTCTTTAAAAATAATGACTAATGTAATAGGTATATTTATTTACGTTCTGGAATGATGGTTGGGTAATGCTGATAAACACGATTTAAAAGCAACAAGACGCAAACGAGCCAACTAATGCCCAAAAGATTAATCTAATGAAAAATGTTGGATATGAAGGTTCAATCTATGACTAAAGTAAGAAAAACGGATTCATACGGTTTTTAAGCCGTTGTTGATAGATTTTCAAATCGGGTATCAGCCCAGAACGCTTTTGAATGCTTGCCGGTAATTTAGTTACAGCACTGTCGGCGCTGCATGAAACCATCGGTTGCAGGATCATTATCCTGTTCTTTCCCGATACTTCAGATTCATCATTTGTTTTAGGTCTGTTCGCCATTATATTGCAGATGTAACTTAGATGTAATATAGATATACCATAGATATCATATAGATGTTATATATTATAAAAAGGATATTACATCAATATGATATGGTAGTGTCAACTAAATAAGAATCGTATTAAAACAGAAAATCAATAGATAAAGAGGAAGTGTACAGCGGAAGTGAGGATTTAAGTAAAACTTCAGCCTGTCTATTGATGCTTGTGTGAAAGGACTTTCAAATCGGGGATCGCCGCTATACAATTTTTAGTTCCGGTCGCTGATTTTACAACCAAACAATCGGTGTTGGGTACCTGAATCAGTCCCGTCGTGGAAGCAAGATTGTAATTTAGTGCTCGATATAACGTCAACACCCGATTCCTGCTTCAATACTACAATATTATATGATTTCACTGTTTAAGATGTTCGGCAGATTGAAAAATTATGAAGAAGATTATTATTTTTGTATTATTATTAGCTTCTGTTGAGGTGTATTCACAAGTTCTAAAACAACGGATACCTGATCGTCTGGTAGTGCTTACCTTTGACGATGCGGTTGCCAGCCAGTATACTGTTGTGGCTCCGTTGTTAAAGCAATTTGGCTTCGGTGCTACTTTTTTTGTCTGTGAATTTCCTACAGATTCTAAGGATAGCACTATTTACATGAATTGGCAACAAATAAGAGCATTAAATAAAATGGGATTTGAAGTTGCCAACCACACCCGGACACACGTAAATGTCAGCAAGATAACGGAAGAACAGTTTAACGCCCAACTTAATTATATCGAAGATAAATGTGAGTCATTAGGGATTGAAAAGCCAACAAATTTCGCATATCCCGGTTACGATCTCAGTTATCGGGTTCAGGAAATGTTGCAGGGGAAAGGGTATGAATTTGCCCGTGCAGGAGGTAGCAGAGCGTATGATCCATTATGCGATTATCCGCTTCAGGTACCAAGTTGGGCAACTAATGCCATAAACAAGGACCAAATTATGCAGGCATTTGGTGAAGCCCGAAATGGAAAGATTGTTGTCCTGACAATTCATGGTGTACCGGATGTTGAACATCCGTGGGTAAATACTCCTCCGGAATTATTCAAACAATACCTGCAATACTTGTCGGAGAACAAGTTCAAGGTAATATCACTAAGAGATTTAAATTCTTATATAAATATTAAAGAAGCTTTCAGGGTGACTGTTCCCGATTTAAACAAACAGTTGAGAAATTAGAATTAATTTTTACAATCCTTATTACAGTCAGATGGGACCATGGATTATGAATCAATTTCACTAAAGATTATACAATTCGTTACAATCAGGGATATTCCGATGATTAATTTGGAACAAGAAGTAATACTCTTTTTACTTTAAATGCTTATTTCGGGAAAAATAGAAGAGTGTATCCTATGTTTGTTGTAAAATAATTTCAAATATAATTCCGGTGGGGATTACTCCCCAAAATAATTTTCGTATGAAGAAAAGAATAGTTGTTATTTGTATTGTCGTTTTATTTACTTCAACATTTCACGGTCGGGCTCAAAACCTTAAGATTGCAAATGAATTGTTAACCCGGGAGTGGACTGCGAAATGGGTCACTCACACGGAAGGGTTGTTTTCATTAAAAACAAGTGGTTTGTTTCTTTTCCGGAAAAACATTGTATTACAATCCGTACCTGAAAGATTTATAGTACATATTTCCGCTGATAACCGGTATAAGTTGTTTATAAATGGAGTTTATGTTGGTACCGGGCCGGTAGTAAGCGATGTGCAACATTGGTTTTTTGACACATATGATATTGCATCTTATCTTAAACCGGGAGAGAATGTAATAGCTGCAGAAGTCTGGAACTGGGGATCACTTTCTCCCTGGAATCAGATATCGTATCGCACAGCTTTTATCATGCAAGGTAATTCCATGGCAGAGAGTGTCGTTAATACAGATAGCTCATGGATTGTTCGAAAGAGTGAAGCTATCAAGTTTTTTGCCACTCCCCGGGAGGAATTTAATGAAGACATCGGTGCCGGACCCAATGAAAATTTCCATGCAAGCCTTTATCCGTATTCATGGAAGACTCAAATTGTTTTCCCAGATATGTTTATACCTGTCACATGCCTTAATCAGGGCATTCCAGCCTCATTAAAAAAAAGGACGTATGAGTGGAAACTGGTACCCCGATCAATTCCTTTCATGGAAGAAAAGCCTCAAAAGTTTTCGAAAGTTTTAAGATCTTCGGACAAGAGTTTAACTGGAAAGTTTATCCGGAACGAAACAGAAACCATTCCTCCAAATACCCGGGTAAAATTCCTGATTGATCAATCGGTTGAAACTTGTGCGTATCCTGTTCTGAAAGTATCCAAGGGAAAAGATTCCAACATAAAATTAGTGTATAGCGAGTCTCTTTTTGATGATCATGGGACTGAATTGAAAAGAAACACAACCGATGGAAGGGTATTGGGCTTGTATGACAGATTTGTTCCAAGCGGTGATGAAAATGTTGAGTTTACTACGCTATGGTTTCGCGCATTTCGCTATGTTGAACTGAATATAGAAACCAACGATGAGCCATTAATAATCCATAGTTTTTCTTCAATATTTAATGCTTATCCTTTCAAGTTAAATTCCTCGTTTGAGTGCAACGACAGCTTAGTAAATAAAGTTTTTACAACCGGCTGGCGTACTGGACGGCTTTGCGCGCATGAGAATTATGTCGATTGCCCTTATTACGAGCGGCTTCAGTATTTTGGTGATTTCCCGTATTCGAACCCGATTACCTGTTTGTTATCCGGTGATTTGCGGTTAATGCGCAATGCTATTGATCAGGGTGATTGGTCCAGACAGTCCGATGAACTTACCTTTTGTGCTTATCCCGGTAATGCAATCGGGAAAATAATACCACAGTTTTCTCTGGCATGGGTAGATATGATTTATAACTACCTGCTCTATTCAGGTGACAAAACCATCGTAACCGATCATTTAAAAGGTATCGAGGAAGTGATTGGTTGGTATACAAACCATTTAAATAAGCAGTATTTATTAGGCCCTATGCCTTACTGGAACTTTGTTGATTGTAACTCAGTCTGGCCATGGTCACCAGAGAATGCCAGTATTTGTGAGCCAACCGGATCAAAGACCGGAAATTCAGCTCTTTTGACACTGCAATTTGCATACGGGTTAATGAAAGCAAAGGAGATAATGAATTTATCAGGAAACTTTGAGTTAAGGAATGAATATGAATCTTTGTTGAGTAAAATCAACAAATCAGTATTTGACCTTTGTTATGATACCGGAAGGAGATATATATCGGAAACACCGGAGAAGTTTATTTTTAGCCAGCATACTAATATATTGGCAGCCTGCACCGGTTGTATCGGGGGTGATTTGGCAAAGGATGTTTTGCGGAGATTGATTCGGGATAAATCGTTGATACAAATTTCCATGCAATTCAGGGCTTATTATCATATAGCCCTGGTGAAGAATAATATTCAGCAAAATTATGTCGATCAACTTGATGATTGGAAGCAATTGCTAAAAGATGGTTTTACAACATTCCCGGAGTATCCGGATATATCCAGTCGAAGCGATTGCCACGCATGGACAGCTTTTCCGGCTTACGAATTGCTTACGATAGTTTGTGGTTTCCAACCGATTAATGCCGGAATGACTAAGTATATTATTGAACCGCAATTGGGAAAACTTACCTGGGTAAAAGGTTCTATTTTTAATAACAAAGGGAATCTAACCATACATGTTTCGAAGACGAATGAAAATCGGTACAAAGGTGAGTTATTTATTCCCAAAGGCGTAGAAGCTGTTTTAAAAGTAAACGGCAAGGAAGTAGCCTTGAAATCCGGAGTAAACATTAAATTTTGAAAAGGTAACAATAGATTAATAAAAGGACAATAAAAATTAACAGCAGAGTAAGCCCTGTTAGAAAGGATGGAATAGAAGGAGCAACTTCTTTGTAAGTTGCTCTTTTTTTTGCAAACCGCAAAGTTGTTAATTTGTGGAAGTGTTTTATTAAAACTGTTTGAACTAAGCAAGTCGGATTGGATAAAGAGATTGAATTTCAACCGGATAATTTTGGTTTCTTCGAAGGACTTGTCGTAAAAGTATCATGTTTGGATGAAAAAATATGATTTATTTTCTATGATACAACTTATTTTTGCACCATAGAAATATGCATAATTTCTAAATCGGGCTTTGTTTTATGATTGTCATTGATATTAAGGAGCTATTGCCTAAATATGAACAATGCAATTTTCCTTAAGGACAATATATTATGAAACGAATTAATTTACTTTTCACGTTAATCGTATTTGCTAATTGTGTGGGTGCCGCAACTTGTCTTGTACGTTCGGCAGCATCAAGAGATCCACTTTCTAAAGTTCGTCCTGCGACCTCTCCAGGTATTTATAAGGTCGAGCTATTCGGAGCAAGAGCAGATGCAATTACAAATAATACAATTGCGATTCAGGCAGCCATTGATGAATGTTCGTTGAATGGAGGCGGAAAAGTAGAATTAACGGAGGGAGTTTATTTATCGGGATGTCTGATTCTGAAGAATAATGTTACCCTGGATATCAGTTCAGGCTCCGCACTCAAAGCTATAGCCGATACAAGTGCATACCGGTTAATTCAGTCCAGTGTGATCAGTCGCATGGATGTTGTACCTTGGAGAGCTTTTATACGGGCCGATTCGCAACATGATATTAATCTTTGCGGAGGTGGAACCATTGATGCATCGGGAGATGCTCCGTGTTTCAGAGATGGAATCGAGAATAGTCCGAACCGCCCATATGGGCTGTTTTTTGTGAACTGTAAGGATATTTCAGTCGAAAATTTAAAACTCCGTTCATCAGCATTCTGGATGCAACGATATTTTAGTTGCTCCAACGTGCGCATAACCCGACTCGATGTGTTCAATCATGCCAATAAGAATAATGATGGTATTGATATTGATTCATCGAATGATGTGATTGTAAGTGATTGTAACATAGATTCAAGTGACGATGCAATATGCATTAAATCGGAGGGAGAAAGGTCATCGAAAAATATTGTTGTTACCAATTGTATTGTTGCCACACACGCATCTGCTATTAAACTAGGAACAGGATCAGTGGGTGGTTTTGAAAACATATGCATTTCAAATATCGTTATTCACCATTCTACATCTAAGGTAATGATGCATCCAATGGGTGTTTGGGGTGGCTTGAGTGGAATTGATATTGCCACTACAGATGGAGGGGTGCTACGTCAGGTCCAAATTTTGAATGTTTGCATGGAGGATGTGCAAAATCCAATTCATGTTCGATTAGGAAACAGACTGTCGGGAAATGTTGCCAGACAAGGATACGGAGAGATTGAGGACAAATCCCAGGGTGTAACAGAAAACGGAAGATCAGCCAAAATAGCTGGTGATCTGAGGTTGGAAGATGTAACTATTTCCAATATAATGGCCCAACATGTAGGCCCATATCCTGTTATTATTGCCGGTCACGAAGGACATCCGGTAAAACGGATTACACTTCGTGACATTACGATACAATGTGGTACCCCCGGAACAAAGGAGGATGAATGTGCCGCCATAAACTGGAAAGCAGATATTTACCCGGGTCGTGGAATGTATAATACCTGCTTGCCGGTTTATGGGCTTATCACTAATTTTACCGAAGGATTGGTTGTTGAAAATTTTCATGCAATACCTGCAAAAGGGGAAGTCCGTCAACCAGAGATGCATTTGAATATGTCGAAATAAAGCAATTAGCATTATTTGAAAATAAGCAGCGTTCAAAGTTAAGTTTTATTTTTTAGTTAAAATTAAATTCAGAGATACAATTATGAAAAGACACACTATTTCCCTCCAAGCGTATGCTATTCTTCTTAGCCGTTATTTTCAGCGCTTATAAACAAAGCAACACGTTCAATGTAAAGTTGTTAGAGTATGTTGGTGTGCAGTTACAAGTATTCAGTTCCATCTCAAGGTTCATAACTCGTATTTTATAACAACAGATGTCGGTTCCACCTACCGATGGAATAATTTCTCTCAACGTTGGGAAGGTTTATTCTATTTTGCTTCAGCGAGCATTGGGGAGCCTCCCAAAATATCGCAATATAAATTTAAAATATTTCAAAGAAATATTTTAAAAAAGACAATAATGTAATCAACTAGATTACTTGCAAAAGTTCAGTAAGAACTAAATGATTTTACTAATAATTATTTAAATTAAAAAATATGAAAAATGTAATTCTTATATTATTAACATGTTGTTTTGTTAATCAGTGTTTTTCACAAGTTGAAACAAAGAAAGCAAAACCATACAGGAGTAATCCGACTGATACAATTACAATAAATAGAAAAATAGTTATGTATGGAAATTCTATCACTTTCCAGGGTGATTGGAATACCGTTCTTAAAAATTCTGATGTTACAAACTGGGGAATACCAGGATATACAACCGGACAATTGATCTGGACTATCAAAAATCTAGTTAAGTTAAACCCGGTAATATGTTTTATGGAAGGTGGAATCAACGATTTATATCTCGGTGTTCCTCCAGAAAGAATTTACCAAAATCATCTGTCTGCCTTACAGGAATTAAAAAAGAATCATGTTATACCAGTATTGCAATCAATTATTTTTACACAGTATGACTTAAAACTTAATAAAGTAATTCGCAAGCTAAATTTGAGATTAAAGAAGTATTGTGAGAAAAATAATTTTGATTTTATTGATTTGAATCAAATCCTTTCAGACGGTAAAGCTCTTAAAAAGGAGAATTCCAAAGATGGAGTGCATATAACACAAGCTGCATATCTGCCATGGGGGGGGGAGGTCGTTAAAATTCTAAAGAAATATGGATTGTAATTATTTCCATATATTTTTAAAAAGATTTCATTCAATATTTAACCGAATATGAAATTTGTGTTCTTTTCATTTAGAAACTGAGGATTGTGAAGGGATACAATAGAAATTGAATTAATTACCAACCATCATGTTGATTCTACTTTATGGAGTTGTATGTTAATTGCTCAATAAAGTAATAAAACCAGTTTTAGTTTAAAAAACCATAGTCTAATGATGTAATAAATAATATTGATGAACAATAATCGCATTCCTAATCTTCGGATGACGAATGCTTTATGTCTTTTTAAAAGAATGATGTCAGAGAAGATTATTATGAAAAGAAAACTTACAACTCAAAAAATGTGTCTGCTATTCATTATAGCATTTGTTACTGGGTTCTCGTCTCAAAGTAACGCACAATGGAAAACCGTCAGAACTGGTGGTGGCGGTGCTGTCATAAGCATGCAGGCACATCCGAAGGTAAAAAATCTTTATTTTATTACCACAGACGTAGGAACGCCGTACAGATGGAATTCTGTGACCCAGGCCTGGGAAGGATTGTTTTATAATTTTCCTGCCAATTATTGGGGAAAAAATGCAGCCGGAAACGTTGCCTTTGATCCGAACGATGCTACAGGTAATGTGTTATATGCGACTATCGGCGGAGCCTGGACAACAGGGGGGGTATTGAAATCAACTGACAGGGGTGATACTTGGATTGATTGCCAGTTGCCACTTGCCGTCAAACCGAATAGCGATCAGGGTGCAGGTCAACGCCTGGCAGTTGATCCAAATAATAGCAATGTGATTTATGTTACGACCCGCCCTGATACAATCGTCACAGCCATTAATGGTACCTTTAAGAGTGTTGATGCCGGAAGTACCTGGGCGAAAATAAATAACTTATGTGGTTCATTTCTGTTTTTCGATGAAAGTGGAGGCTCTGTTTCAGGTGTTACAAAAAATATATTTATCGGATGTAAGGCTGGCGTTTACTGTAGCACCGATGGTGGAAGTAATTTTTCTTTAATGGGTGGTAGTCCGTTAAATATAAATCGTGGTGCGATACATAAGGATGGAACTTTATATGTGACTTACAATTCAGGAGTATCAAAATGGAACGGTTCAACCTGGTCTGCGATTACACCCTCCTTGACTACACGTTATCAGGCGATAGATGTAAATCCAAATAACAGTGCTCAGGTTGTTGTCGGCGAAAGCTCCTGGTCTCCATATCGTTTCAGCCAATTTGTGAGCGATAATGGAGGTAAAAGTTGGACGGCAATTTCTCCGGCGAAAGATGTATCAGAGGTACCTTGGTTTTCCGGAGGAATAGGAGGCGGTTTAGCCGATTTCTGTTGGGATCCGTTTGATCAAAATATGGTTTGGTTTACTGATTTTTGTAATCCGCAACAAACAACCAATATTTGGGCCGGAAGTAACGTTACCTGGAAAGCTCGTGGGGTAGGAGAAGAAGAAACCTGTGCAACCGGGAATTTGCTTTGTCCTCCATCAGGAGTAAATTTGGTATTATCCAACGTGGCAGATGTAGGTGGGTTTGATCACAAATCACTCACAGCACCACCGGCAGTGGGTATGATGTCACTTTTCCCCTGGAGTTGGAGCGGAGATGCCGGAAATATGACCGGTGTGGCAGTACAGGAAACCAATCCGAATTTCATTGCCCGTGTAGGGCGTCATGGTTGGACCGGAGCCGGATTTGCGGGTTATTCCACCGATGGGGGAAGCACCTATACCCATTGGAATTGCCCTTCAGATGCAGCCGGAGGTAGAGTGGCTGTTTCGGCTACCAGTGAAACCCTAGTCTGGGTAACTCAAACAGGTCCGTGTTATCGTTCTACCGACCGAGGAACAACCTGGACGAAAATCACCACGCTTCCATCGGAAGTTATCGGTGGAGGTACCAATGTGTTTAACTCGGGAGCAGCATTTCCAATTGCAGCCGATAAGGTGAATGGAGATAAGTTTTATGTTTACAAGGCAGGAAGGATGTATGTTAGTTCGGATGGTGGAATTACATTTGCTGCCGGAGGAAGTTTAGCTTATCCGTGGTATAGTAATCCTCAGGCTATTGAAACTACACCCGGTATAGAAGGTGATATTTGGGCAGCTATGAATACCGGCGGCTTGTATCATTCCACAAACTCAGGGGCATCGTTTACAAAAATAGCTAATGTTCAGTTAGCTAATAGTGTTTCCCTTGGAAAATCGAGTCCGGCAACTCCTTCCATTCCGGCCATCTATGTTTACGGAACGGTTAACAATATTACCGATGGACTTTTCCGTTCAAATGACAATGGTGCAACATGGCAAGTTATCAGTGCTCCGTTACATGCAGGTGGTAGCGTCTATGGCATGGCAGCTGATCGACAAGTGTATGGCCGTGTGTTTTTTGGTACATCAGGAAATGGAACATTCTACGTTGAAGAATCAGTGGATACTCAAGCTCCAAGTGCTCCAACAAATTTAGGAGTATCTGGAGTTACATCTAATTCTTTCAAACTAAACTGGACTGCATCAATTGATAATGTTAATGTGTCGAGCTATGATATTTATCTGGATGGTCTTTTATCGGGAACCACAGCAGGAAATTCCTTTACTCTCAGCGGAATTACTGCCGGCAAAACTTATGCCGTTACTGTAAAAGCCAAAGATCCAGCAGGTAATATCTCAGTTGCAAGTAAGGTGCTAAATGTTACAACTCTTTTGGTTGATCCTCTTTTTGGTGTAAGATACGAAGCTGAGAATGCAACTATTTCCGGAGGTGTTATAGCGAATGATCATTCAGATTATTCTGGTTCAGGATTTTGGGCCAGTGTTAACGCAATTGGTAATTCCATACAATTCACTGTAAATGCGGCTGCCGGTCTCCAAAATATTCTTTGCAGATATGCCAATGGAGTGTCAGGAACAGAAACACTGAGTTTATATATTAATAATATTAAGATTCGACAGATTAGTTTTTCCTCGACATCCAGTTGGAATACCTGGGCTAATCAGATTGACAATGTAACGCTTAAATCCGGGAGTAATGCCATTAAATACCAATTCGATAGTAACGATAATGGTAAAGTTAATATTGATTATATATCATTACAATCAATAACTGATGATAGTAAGCAAGTTGAAAATAATCATGGAATTATTGTTTCTAAAAATGCAAATAACCAACTCGTCATTAATTGTGATCGAACGATTGTGCAGGAAGGAATAGTAACCGTTTGTAATGCAATCGGACAGAAACAGGTAAGCGTATCTACAACCGGAGAGAGTACGTTGATAAGTAAATCGTTTAGACCCGGAGTTTATTTTGTAACAGTAATTGCAGGGGGGAATAAGATAACGAAAAAAGTAATCATCAATTAAAAAAATCAATCTTAAAACATTCACAAGACGATTGGAATATTCATTAAATCACTGCTTTAAAATCATTAGAACATGGTTTTCTTATAATAAAGTTAAATATATTTAGTATGAACAAAAAATTAGTATTACCCAAAGTGCGTTTGCTATTTGTTATCGCATTTATTTGGGGATTTTTCTTTCAAACCAGTGCGCAGTGGAAAACTGTCAGAGTGGGTGGTGGTGGTTTTGTTACAGGCTTCAAGGCACATACCAAGGTAAAAAGCCTTTATTTTATTACAACAGATGTAGGAACTCCTTACAGATGGAATGCGAAAACGCAAGCGTGGGAAGGCTTGTTTTATAATTTACCAGCTAAAGAATGGGACCGATATGCGGCTGGAGATCTGACATTCGACCCAAATGATGCTTCCGGTAATATCCTATATGTGACCCTAAGTGGCGCAGATTCCATTCCCGGGACCGTATTAAAATCCACCGATCGGGGCAATACGTGGACCGATTGTCGAATCCCAATTGAAGTTTGGCCCAATTCTCATAAAGCAAATAAGCGTTTGGTGGTTGATCCACAAAACAGCAATATTGTGTATGTTACTACTTGTTCCAGTAGGAGTGTGACTCCTATAAACGGAACGTATAAAAGTACGAAAGCAGGAGCAGTCGGATCCTGGAAAAAGGTCAATGATTTGTACGGACAATTCATTGAATTTGATACCCGTAAGGGAAAAATTTCGGGTGTAACCAAAAACATCTATATGGGATGTGCTGATGGTGTTTATCTTAGCACCGATGGAGGTAAGAATTTTAGGTTGATGACTGGCAGCCCAGTAAATCCCAATCGCTCGTCTTTGCATCGTGATGGAACTCTTTATGTTACTTCTCGTACAGGCGTGCATAAATGGGATGGAAGAAACTGGGTTAACATTACGCCGCCTACCAGTGGCAATTATTCGGCAGTTGCAGTAAATCCGAACAACAGTCTTCAGGTTGTTTGTTGCAGTAACACATTCAAACCCTATAGATTCACTGGTTACCGGAGTTCTGATGGTGGTGTTAGCTGGACTTACATGCTAACTGATTCTGCAAAAGTTTCAGACTTGACAGAGGTGCCATGGTATGCAACTACGATTGGACAAAATTTAACTGAATTTTGTTGGGATCCATTTGATCAAAAGGAAGTTTGGTTTACCGATTTTTTCTTTGCAAGTCAAACAACCAATATATGGGCATCTCCTAATCCAATATGGAAACCACGTGTAGTGGGAGAAGAAGAAGTTGTTAACACAGGCAATTTACTTTGTCCACCATCTGGGAAAAATTTATTAATTACAAGTATAGCTGATGCAGGTGGTTGGGATCATAAATCACTTACCGATCCTCCGATAGTTAGCATGCAGAAATTCTTTCCCTGGAAACCTGACCCGGGTAAGTCCGGTGGATGGGGTAATATGACCGGGGCTGCTGTACAGGAAACAAATCCAAATTTTATTGCCAGAGTTGGACGTTTTGGATGGGATGGTTCCGGATATGCCGGTTATTCAATAGATGGAGGAGATAGTTACACACAATTCACGATTCCGAAAGGTGTTGCAGGTGGTAGAATTGCTGTTTCGGCAACCAGCGAAACGTTGGTTTGGGTACCGCAATCAGGTGTTCCCCAGCGTTCAGTAGATCGTGGGGCCAGTTGGCAACCAATCACCACACTCCCTGCTGGAATTGTTGGTGGTGATAATATATTTTCATCTGGGCCTGTGTTTCCTTTGGCTGCGGATAAGGTGAATGGGAATAAATTTTATGTTTATAAGTATTCAGGTGGAATGTATGTAAGCTCCGATGGTGGAATGTCTTTTGTTGTTTTAGGTAAAGATCTGCCTACATCCCGGTTAACAAGCAATCTGACAGTCGAAACTACGCCTGGTAAGGAAGGTGATGTCTGGGTAGGCATGATTGCAAACGGTTTATATCACTCGACGAATTCAGGGACATCATTTACAAAAATTCCAGCAGTTCAAAAAGCAGAATTCATAGCAGTGGGAAAAGCTTCAACCGGCAGACCGAACACACCGGCTGTTTATGTTTTTGGAATGGTTAACAATATTGCCAAAAGCCTTTTCAGATCAAATGACAACGGGGTAACCTGGGAAAATCTTGGAGCTCCCAAAATTGGTAGACCTCCGCTCTGCATGGCAGCTGACCGCCAGATTTACGGCCGTGTCTTTATGGGTACCGGAGGTAATGGCTATTTTTATTGTGACGGTTTATAATTTGAATTTTTAAATATATAATCTTTAATGAGCCCAATACAATCATTCCCCTCTTTTTGGGAATGATTGTATTGGTCGTTAACTCAGAAGTCCGCCTTTCTCTCTAATTTTTCCCCTAAAAGTGATGTGATTTCGTTTCGTTTCGTTGATCGTTTGGGGTATTATTCCTTGTCAATTCCTTATCGGGATGTTTTAAATTTTCCCAATCTGGAACACGTCAAACCTTTCAAATCGTAACGTAGTATGGATCCCTAATTATCGGGATCCAAGACTCCTCAACAGTAGAACGTGGGCCGCTTCACTTCATTATTTTTACACCATATTGCTGCACTGAAAAGGTAAATGGTGAATAGGAAACACTTCGTTCATTGCAGGCAGGACGGGCGATGATACACATCTATAAAGCCTAACTCATCTTTCTTATTCTTGTCAATGAACACTTTTATTTATCCTGTTCTGAGATCTTGAGGGTTTCTTACTTCTTGTCCCACAGTATGCTTTTTGGAGCAGAGGTAATAAATTATAAGTGTAATTATCTAATGTGATCTATTAATTATTTATTGATTAGTAATTAGCAACAATAAAGCCACTATAAAACCAAGCCAGTTAATTCCAAACAGATGTAGAACAGGTTAGAAAAGTATTATATTCAGATAAAAAAGTATGTTTTTTCTGCTTAGAGTTGTCTTAATTTTGTTCGTCAAAACTTTTTTCATTTTGGCAATAATATTAGTTTGCAAATAAAAATATATTTATGATGAATTTTAGAACAAAACTCAACCAGTTGAATGCAATCCATGAAGAACTTTTAAGTAAGGAGAATAAAAAACTACCATTTGGAAATGGTATTTTTGATCGATATATAAATCCCATAATTACAGCTGAGCATACGCCACTGATTTGGCGATACGATTTCAATTCAGAAACAAATCCTTTTCTAATGGAACGCATCGGAGTGAATGCAACTTTTAATGCAGGAGCTATTAAATGGAACGGGAAATATATTTTGGTAGTACGTGTAGAAGGTAATGACCGGAAATCATTCTTCGCTTTAGCTGAAAGCCCAAACGGAATTGATAATTTTCGTTTTTGGGAAGAGCCCATATCGCTTCCAGAAAATGAAGAACCGGATACCAATATATATGATATGCGATTAACTGCTCACGAAGATGGTTGGATTTACGGCGTCTTTTGTAGTGAACGGAAAGATCCGAATGCCCCGGATGGCGATTTATCATCCGCAGTAGCTGTTGCCGGAATTGCCCGGACTAAAGATCTCCTGACATGGGAGCGGCTTCCGGATTTAAAATCAGTCAGCCAACAACGCAATGTGGTTCTTCACCCTGAATTTATCGATGGAAAATATGCCTTGTACACCAGGCCTCAGGATGGATTCATTGATGCTGGAAAAGGAGGTGGAATTGGTTGGGGACTGGTAGATGATATAACAAATGCCGAGGTGACCGAAGAGATGATTATTAATGAACGCTACTATCATACCATCAAAGAATTAAAAAACGGAGAGGGACCACATCCGATCAAGACTTCAAAAGGCTGGTTGCATCTGGCTCACGGAGTACGAGCCAATTGTGCCGGCCTGCGGTATGTTTTATATCTCTACCTTACCGATCTGTACGATCCGACAAAGCTGATTGCAGAGCCTGCCGGTTTTTTTATGGCTCCACAGGCTGAGGAGCGTATAGGCGACGTCTCCAACGTGCTATTTTGTAATGGTTGGATTGCTGATGAAGATGGGACTGTTTTTATTTATTATGCCTCGTCAGATACACGGATGCATGTGGCTACTTCTACTATTGAAAAAATGTTGGATTATTGCCTCAATACGCCAGCAGATGGTCTCAGATCCGTTAAATCTGTCGAGTCGATCAAAGAATTAATTGCTAAGAATAAGGTTTTTCTTGCAAAAGATGTTTATTCTTTGTATGCTAACGCAAAAAATATGTCAAATTAAACAGCTAGTTACCTTATGTCTACTTTTCAATTAATAATTTAATTTATAATATGAAAAATGAAAAAACTCACCTTTCTTTTATTCGTAGTTGCACAAAGTATATTTTGCGATGCACAGTATGTAGTAAAATCAGCGAATATTCTTACACCCGAAATTAATATCGATTATGTTAAGAATAATGTTCAGTTTTGGATTGATCATGCTTACGATCCTGTTAACGGTGGGTTCTTCTCAAATATAAGCAGGAATGGGACTGTACAGAATAGTACGGAAGCAAATATTGCCTCCAAGGTTTATTATGAAAAATCCTTAATTTCACAAACCCGTCAGGCTTACGGGTTTACCCGGGCATTTATGTTAACCGGGGATGAAAGTTATTTGGATTATGCCAAGAGCGCGCTAAACTTTTTATTCGATCACGGTTGGGATAAAACGAATGATGGATGGTACACCTTTGCAAAGAGCGATGGATCAATCGATAACGATCGCTGGTGGAATCCAAATACCGGAAAATGGGGTTTCACACAACAATATGCACTGGTAGGGATTGTTGCCAATTACGAAGCCACACACGATGCAACTGTAAAGAGTTGGATGGAAAAGGGTGAGAATTCATTAAACACCCACATGTGGGATGCGCGTCCCGGCTATGAAGGCCACTATGAACAAGCAAATTTAGACTGGACTGGATTGACGGGAAAAGGTTTCGGCTGTACCGTGGATGCGATTACAACAAATGGCGAGTTGACTTATCTGGTTACACAAGATCTGGTAAAAAAAGAAAAATTAGCGAAATTGGCCAATATCATCGTGACTCGGTTTATTCCACAAATGGATAATCCGAAAGTAAAAGTACTGTATCCGGAAGAGTACGATAACAATTGGGTGTGTAACAGTTATAATTCCGATGGAAGTATTGGCCATTTTATCAAGACATCCTGGTGTTTGGGCAGGGCCTACCTCTGCGATACGACAAAAAAAGAAATTAAGAACGCGGCAATAAAAATACTGGATCAAGCCTGGAACTATAAAAACGGTGCTGTATCTATCTGGGACCATGTGAATGGAGGCCCTTTCAACAGTATAAATACCGGGACCGGGAATTGGGGCGCAGATGGAACTAACAAAGATTATTGGACACTTGAGCAGGGATTTACAGGTCCGATGATAAATTATTACATTACCAAAAATCCTATTTACCTTCAAATGGCCGATGAATCAATTTCCTTCTATATGAGTCATTTTATTGATGCAACCTATGGTGAAACATTCCAGGAAATGGATCCAACAGGTACGACGATTCGAAAGGATGTGAAAGGGGATGATTTTAAAGCAAACTACCATGCTCAGGAATTTGGCTATTATGCCTATTTGTATAGTAGTTTGTATTATCTAAATCAGCCTGCCAACTTATACTACAAATTTGCGGCAACAACATCTGCTCAGCATATAGCATTGACTCCAATCCCCATGGAAGATGGAGTTTTACGGATTAAATCGGTAACACTCGACGGAGTTGACTTTACCAATTTTGATCCGCTAACCCGCACTCTGAATATTGCAGCTAATCAAGGCGGCAAGTTTAAAGTTACATTCGAAGCTGTGCATACCTCACCGACAGCCGTAGAGACTGTGGAGGATAATCGGATTAAAATGTATCCAAACCCGACCAGCGGACTTATTAATGTTGAAGGACTGGAAAATGCCAGTGAATTAACGGTAGTTGATCTGACGGGAAAAGTCCTACTGAAAGAGCAAGCTAAAAGAAGGACCTCACTGAACATAGATATTCAAGATTTAAATCGAGGAATCTACTTTGTAGTTATTCAACATAATTCAGGACTGAAGGTAATCAGAAAAATCGTAAAACAATAAAAAGCTGTACTATTTCTAAGATAGGCTGTGTTTCTTAACTATCTATCCCGGGTAAAGTTGAAAAATGGAATTCATTTTTTGACTTTACTCAAAATATATCCATCACTTAACTTTTTCAACAAACAAATTTTGAATATGAAACGTCTAATATTCTTTTTTTTCTTTTTAAACTCCCTGATAGCGTCCTCACAAAATTTAATCGATAACAAATGGCAATTTTCGATTGGTGACAGCCTTACCTGGAAGGAGCGCGGTTATAATTCGAGTACCTGGAAAATCATTAAGTCCGGTAGAAGCTGGGAAGAGCAAGGGTATGCAAATTATGATGGTTTTGCCTGGTACCGGAAACCGGTTTTTATATCCAATCGATTACAGAAAGAAACCATAAAGCAGGGAGGATTCATTTTAAATTTAGGAACGATTGACGATGCCGATCAGATTTATTTTAACGGGAAACTGATAGGCGAAACCGGTAAGCTTCCGCCTAACTATGTTGGAGCGTACGATAAAATCAGGGAATGGACTATCAGCCCAAAAGATATCCGTTGGAACCAAGAAAACATAATTGCTGTAAGGGTTTATGATGGCGGCGGCAATGGCGGAATCGCCGGAAGCGAAGTGTCACTCAGAGTAAAAGGGATTGAAGATGATCTTGTTTTCAAACCTCATTTTCCAAGGGAGAGTCAGTTGTTTTTGAATGGTGAAAATTTTTTGTTACCAATCGCTATCGTTAATTCTTCAAAGACCAGTATCGTGGGAAGAGTGGAATATGTGTTGGTAAATGACTTTAAAGATACCATCTCAAGCTGGAGCGAATCTCTGAAAATATCTGCCCATCAAAAGAAACAGGTAACAATTAATAAAGGTAAGCTTGCTCCGGGTTTCTATACCCTTTATGCAGATATAAAAAGTAAACTGCTCAATCTTTCCAAATCGTACAATTTTGGGGTTGATCCCGAAAAAATTGTTTCTCCAACAGACAAGGGTCCCGATTTTGATAATTTCTGGATGCGGGCAAAGAAGGAGTTAGCAGCCGTTGAGCCTCAGTTTAAACTAATCCGGAAAGATTCGCTTTGCACCGACAAACACGATGTTTATCTGGTGGAAATGCGTTCATTAGAGAATGCGTTGATAAGAGGGTGGTATGTTCGGCCCAAGGCAGAAGGAAAATATCCGGCCCTGCTTCACGTACAAGGATATGGTTCAAGTCCTCAATTTTCACTCGATTATAAGGATGAAGACATGGTTCATTTCATCCTCAATATCAGAGGCACTGGTAATAGCAGAGACAACATAAACCCGGGCTTTCCAGGTTATATTTTAAGTGATATCACAGATAGAGAGCGGTACATTTATCGGGGAGCCTACATGGATTGTGTTCGATCGGTTGATTTTCTATGCAGCAGAAGCGAAGTCGATTCACGCTACATAGTAGTTGAGGGAGGAAGCCAGGGAGGTGCTCTCAGTTTTGCCACAGCAGCTTTGAATAATACGCGGATATGCCTTTGCATTCCGGCGGTTCCTTTTCTGTCAGATTTTCAGAATTATTTCAAGATTGCCTTTTGGCCCGGCAATGAATTCGTCGCTTTTGAAAAAAACAATAAAGGGTTCGGCTGGAATAGAATTTTTGAAAACCTAAGTTATTTCGATATTAAAAATCTGGCTCCCTGGATTAAATGCCCTGTATTTATGTCTGTTGGATTGAAGGACGTAACCTGCCCCACCCATATTAATTTTGCGGCCTATAATCAGTTAACTTCGCCAAAGAGTTATCATATTTATCCTTTTTCAGGACACGGCTTGCCGAGTGAATATAGTAGTCTTAAATACAATTGGATGAAAAACGAATTAAAGAAATTAAAAAGTATCAACTAATCACTGAAAATAAAATGGTTGCAGAATGTATTTCAATTTTTAGTTTGCTATAACTGCCATCGAGTGTCCATCCACATAGAGGTATCGTAATCAATACAAGACTAAAAAGAATACTTGATAGAAATCATGTTAGAGAAAGTAAAACTGGGAGAAAAAATTGCCTATGGTTTAGGTGATGCTGCATCTTGCATGTTTTGGAAATTATTTACAATGTATCTGTTATTCTTCTATACAGATATTATTGGACTGCCAGCAGCTGCAATTGGCACGATGCTTTTAGTAACTTGTCTTTGGAATACTTTTCTCGATCCATTTATTGGGGTGATCTGTGATCGAACCAACAGTAGATGGGGCAAATTCCGGCCATATATACTTTGGATGACAATACCTTTTGGAATTTGTGCTGTGCTTACATTTACATCGCCGGCATTCGGCATAACCGGGAAATTGATATATGCTTACATTTCCTACACATTGATGATGACTGTCTATTCATTTATAAATGTGCCGTATGCCTCTTTGTTAGGTGTGATGTCAAGCAATCCTCAGACACGAACTGTATTGTCAATTTTTCGCATGACTTTTGCCTTTGGAGGTAGTTTCCTTGTATTATTGTTAATCGAACCGTTAGTTGCTTATTTTAATATAATAGGCTCGACGGAGACTAAAATTAACTTGATATTTGGTTGGCAAATGGCAGCAGTTGTATTTGCTGTTATAGCTGTTGTTATGTTTTTTGCAACATTTTTGTGCACTCGGGAGCGTGTTGAACCTGTAAATGATGTAAGAAACAATTTCAGGGATGACCTTAAAGATTTAGGACATAATAAACCTTGGTGGATATTGTTCTTTGCAGGAATTTTAGCTCTGATTTTCAATTCAATGCGGGATGGTTCGGCCGTTTATTATTTCAAATATTACGTCCGAAATACAGAAGCCTTTAGATTTTCGTTTATGGATGCTTCCGTATCCCTTACAACTTTATATTTTATCCTGGGACAAGCAGCCAATATTATCGGTATTTTGTTTGTGATACCACTTTCGAGATCCATTGGTAAGAAAATGACTTATCTAACAGCCATGGCTTCGGCAAGTGTTTTCAGTGTTCTGTTTTATTTTCTTGATCGAAGTAATATTATGGGGATCATGCTACTTCAATTTACAATCAGCTTTTGCGCCGGTATTATTTTCCCTTTATTGTGGTCAATGTATGCTGATATTGCTGATTATTCAGAAATAAAAACAGGTCGCCGTGCAACCGGATTAATTTTCTCGTCTTCTTCCATGTCGCAGAAATTTGGATGGACTATTGGAGGGGCATTAACAGGATGGTTATTCTCCTATTTTGGGTTCCATGCTAATGCCATACAAACCGAAATGGCACAAAATGGTATCCGGATGATGATGAGTTTTTTACCAGCAGCGGGTACAATCTTATCAGTTGTTGTCATTGCGTTTTATCCGTTAAATGACTGAAAGGCAAAAGACTCAGTTTATATTAAAAGAGCAAGAAAGATGATCAACAAAAAACTCAGCAGACGTAGTTTTTTAAAAACGTCAGGTATGCTGGCCTTGGCATCAACATTACCTATTTTAACAACCTCTGCCCGGAATGGGAAAAAAATCAATGATTTGCTTTCAACTGATCGGAA
>JAUZOM010000051.1 GCA_030706465.1 Bacteroidota bacterium
AATACAAAACTGAGTAAAAAGATTCTTCTCATAAGATTTCGATTTTTAAGGTATATGAAAAATCAAAATTTGCTTGATAGCTTCAAGCAAATTTTGAAATAAAAAAACTAACGTTACAGTGATTGACCTGTTATACATCAAAATCAATGAAACTACATACTCAAATGGGAAGGAAATTAGGTTTTAGTACTCAATAAAGTAGTTAATAACGCAATAAAAAAACTAAATTTGAGAGTAGAAAATTGGGATTATATTTGTGTAATTATTTATTTTCCTACTTCTTCATAATACTTTTTCATAATATACCAGGCTTTTTTTCGAAGTTCTTTATCCAAAATGAGTCCTTTGCGATTCCAACCATCCTGATAGCCAGGCAACCAACGGTTTGGAGATCGAAAATCAAAAAGCACCCAGGGAGTTATGCCTCGTAAATTCGGTATATTTTTAAATGCAATTAAATTATTTTTATAAAGTAGCTCCTGATATTCTTCACTCCAGGATTGTGCTTCATCTGCCGAACCATGATGTCCGGAAAGTGATTCTCCACCAAATTCGGAAATAATCAATGGTTTATTTAATTCAATGTTCCACTTAATTTTTTCAGGATCGATTGGAAATGCGTTATACCACCCCAAATATTTATTAATCCCAACTACATCAAGCACTTTAGCCAGGTTATCGTTTAAAATAAAGCATGCAGAGTCCTTCACGAAAGTACAATTATTAAATGCAGCACTTACCAAACGGGTATTATCGAGTTCGTGCGTTTTCGTCACCAAATCAATCAAAACTTTATCTCGACCTGCTGATGGTTGTGTTTCGTTGGCGATGCTCCAAATGATTATTCCTGCCCTATTTTTATCGCGACAAATCATGTCCTGCAACATATTATTTGCTTTTTCCAAAATCACCGGATTTGTAAATTCAATTCCCTGCCAAAGCGGAATTTCCTCCCAAAGCATAATACCCATTTTTTATGCCAAACGAACAATTCGCTCATTTTGAGGATAGTGAGCCGTTCGGGCAAAGTTACAACCCAATGCTTTCACTTCGCTCAGAATCATTGCTGCATCAGCATCAGAATAAGCCCTCCCAAGACGCTGAGGAATTTCTTCGTGAAAATTTACTCCTTTAAGAAATATTGATTTCCCATTCAGTAAAATATCTGATCCTTTTGTTTCTATGGTTCGAAATCCAATCTCATCACTTACCGAATCTTAATTTGTTGTAATAGCAACTTTGTATAATTTGGGATTACAAGGTTCCCACAAAGCTGGTTTTGATTTCATCTCAAAGGCTGCAAGTCCATTTTTGTTAGTTGTAAGTTTCAGTTCTATTTTCAATTCAGGAATGGCAATTTCTACAAGCTGAGCTGCCGTGGCACCTTCCAATTTCACATATCCCTGAATCAAATCCGGTGAGCTTTTCTTTAATTGAACTTTGTAATCACTAATATAAGTTGTTGGGGTTTCAATCATAAAAACATCCCGAAGAATACCACCGTAATTCCACCAATCAAAATTCATTGCCGGAATTCCATCAACTTTTCGATTATAATAGTGGTACAAAAGTTCTTCCCATAAATTCCGACCAGATGGCATTTTATAATCCCAAGAAACATGATTAAAATATAGCAAAAACATCTCGGGACAAGTTTCGGGCTTGCTGAAAAGCCGGGCGACTTCGGGTGCATATTGTCCGGCAACATTGCTTCCTGTGGCAGTTCTATTTACACCTAAACCAAACTCATCGGCTCTGTGATACTCTATTGCATCCCATCTCTTATCTTTATACCAGGGACCGGGGCCATAATGTGTAGCATAATTCATAATATGATTCAAACCCAAAGCCCCGCGCATATCGACAGCTGTTTCTCGCGATTGCAACATCATTTTCGAAATGACCTTAATGAAGGTTTCGTCATGTGTAAACGCCATTTTAATCCAATATTTTGCCAATTCTTCCGATGTATAATCCGATTTGAGTTTTGGAACTTCAAGTGTATTTAATTTTGAAATAGGTTGATAAGTTTGCAACAAGCGAATGAAATGAAATGAGCCATACAAAGCACCAATTCCGCGATTGGAAGTAATAACTATACACGATTTTCCATTTATGACTGTTGATTTTATTAAAAATCCTTCATCACCTGTTTTTGCAATTTCTGCAGAAATATTCAAATTTCTGATGATATCGGAAGATGCAAGCGTTCCTACAATGATTGTTCCATCAACAAGTGTGTTATTATTGTCAGGTTTTAAACTTAACAAACCTGTAATTGCCTGATTTAATTCTACACTTGCGACATTCAAGCTTCGTAGAGTGAAATTAATCAATATATTTTTTAGTGATTTATTATACTCAATCTCAACAACTTTGTCGTCAATTTTATTGTAACGCATCCACAGCTCATAGCCAGATTCGGCAAAAACATTTAAAACTAAGGCAAACAATATAATTATAAAAAAATCTTTTCATTTTAAATTTATAATTGTATTTACAAATAAATTATTCAAAAATCACTTTCGAATTGGCAACTTCACGTCCTTTTTGTAAACTAATAAATAGCAGGCCTTTAGCTATAGAACTGATATCCAAGTTCATGGTAGTTGCATTTTTATCAATCGGTTTTTTTAGAACTAATTTACCTTGCATATCGTAAATTGATATTTCCTCAAAATTATTCCCTTTCATATCCACCAAAAGTTGATTTTTCGCGGGATTTGGATAAATATTTACAGATTTGTCTATTGAATTTGGAGTTGATTCCAAACCACTTATAGTATTAGTGGTGTATTCAATAATCAACTGAGGTGCATTAGCAGTATTTCCATCATAAGAAGTAAAAGTAACAGATCTTCCGGCTGCAGCTGTTGAATTTACTTCAAATATAAAAGTCATTGCATTACCACTTGCCCAATCTGTACGTGCAACTATCTCATTGACAATAAAATCCAACGAATTAGAAAAATAATCTCCATTTATAGAAGAAGTTGGCAACCAATTTGCAAACGAATTTGTCTTTGTTCTGCTGGAAATACTTCCGGCTGTTGAAGTCAAAATTGCAGAATTTCCAATATTTTCAGCTCTTATCTGGATTGGATCAGCACCATCACCAATGGTTGATTGGCTTTTGAATTTAATACGTGCATTTAGAATTGTAGCACCTTTTGGTATATAGACAGAACTAAATCGTAAAGCGGCAATCACTTTACTGGTTGCAGAAGTAAAGCTGGATGTGATTGTTGTACCATTCAAAGTTACGACTTTTGTAGATGTATTTTCCACACCATCACTGGCAGATTCGGTTTCATAACTTGTAGAAGTTGAAAAAGCAGGTTTCAATCTGGCAGGAATTGTTACAGGCACACCTGCTCCATACTCATAAGCACCCATATCAATGTTACTTCCAATAGGTCTGGCGTTAAAATCATAATCGAAAGTTACATTATTACTCTTACCCTTATCAATGGCTGGTGATGTAGAAGATAGATGATAATCAGAAGTAGTCGGACTAACAAATTTCGGATCTGCAAGAATGCTATTAGTTCCAAATGAGGATAAAGTTCCTGAATTAGATATATTATTTTCAAGTGTAATACTTACCGGTTTATTGGTATAATTGATAAAATTATAATTGTAAACCACGTTATTTCTTATGAAAAAGTTGGTTCCATTCTTAGCATCAATTAAAATTGCATTACTAGTAGATACAGTATTATTTTCAATTGTTATATTGTTAATTGGGTATAATGTTCCATCTGCATGAGTTGGCCAATTTACAACTCCAATTCCACAGTAACCGGAATTATAAACAATATTATTATATATCCATATTTTTTCCACTGCATTTCTTTCTTCCGACGAAATTACAATACCATCGGCACAATTGTAAACCAAATTATTAAACACTTCTAAATCGTAGTTTAATCCATCATAAGAATCGAGATATAACCCCAATTTCTGCAAATCATGAATCTTATTCCCAAAAACTCGCATGTGTTTTGAAGATTTAACATCGAGACCTTCACCTCCATTTGGATTTGCAACACCATTTTTCACTTCGTTATTAATTATATCAATGTATTCACATTGAGAAAATGTTATACATTCTCCCCACGAAGTGCTGCAACATTTTTCTGCAACATTGCCTATTACAACAGAATTTGTGCAAAATGCTAAACTAATTCCGGGGTTTGTAAAATTATATACATAATTATTTTCGATAATCACATTACTTTTGGCTCCACTAATACCCATATAAGCATTCTGTAACTGAAAACCAGAAACTTTAATATAACTTTGATTATTCAGATTCATTAGTAAATTGGCTGAACCCTGACCATCAATAATCGGTTTTTCTCCCGGATATGCCATCAGAGTAATTAAATTTCCAGCAGTTCCTGAATTTTTAATACTAACGGAACCAGTATATGTTCCTGCTCTAACATAAGCTGTTTGTCCAGCTGTTAAAGTAGTTGCAGCTTTACTTATTGTTTTCCATGGTGCATCAATTGTTCCCGTACTGGCATCATTTCCAGTTGGAGCAACATAAAAAATAGCCTGAGCATAGAGAATAGAAACTAAAAAATTAAATATAAAAAAAAGAGTAGTGAATATTAATTTTTTCATGATTTAGATTTTGTGCGAAATATATCAATGTTTATATTCCCAATATAATAAAAGTAAATGCACAGCCGACCAACTAAACTGTGGTGCTCTAAGACAATCTCCAGTTTTTGGATCGTAATTTTCATAAATCGGCGTATCACCACTTACTCCTTTTAGTCTTGTAAAAACTTGTTCAGTGTATTTATCTGCTTCTTTTTTATAACCATAATTTCTTAATCCGGAAATTCCAAAATAAACCTGATCTAACCAAATTGGTCCTCTCCAGTAGCCATTATAAGTGTAATTTGGTTCATCAGCACACACTGATGGGAAAGGAATATACGTTGAAAACTTGTTTACTTTCTCATACATTTTAATAACGGATTGAGCATTTTCAACCGAAGCCATTTTTGTCCACATAGGCGTAAATCCTTCACAACCTTCAACACCTATAAAATTGCCGTTGAACTTACGGTCATAATAATAACCTTTAATAGGATCAAAAAAATAATTGTCTATCTTTTGTCTATCAACCGTCTGTAGATAAGACACATTCAAAATCGAAGCCATTTGTTTCAGAATATTATTTTCCAAAAACAAAAACGAATTTAAATCCACTGACTCTTGATCAAAACTCCATGCAGTTGAATTATTTTTCACCATACTTGCACTGTCAAAACGGATTGCATTATCCATTCCGCTTTCCCATTTCGCTGGTTGAATTTTACCATCGGTTGAACCAAATTCACAAATTCCGTTTTGATCATGATCTCGATTCTTATACCACCATTGATTATACTTTAATAATTTGGGGAACATTTCTTTAAGAAAGGTAGTATCTTTAGTTTGATTAAATACTTCCATTACCGCCCATGCAGCTAATGGAGGTTTGCTATCAAGAGGATTATTTTTTGTTCTGTTCGAGAAAACACAATCAATAATCATCCCATCTTCAGTCTGATAATCAAACATTGCACGAATCTGATTCTTCGCCAGTTCTGGAGCGAAACGGGCTAGTACAAATGAATGTCTCCATGAATCCCAAGCCCAATAGCCCAAGAAATAAGCATGCGAAGGCATAACACCTTCGTGAAGTAAGTCTCCTTTTGGTGACCTCCAATTCGAAATAAGTGTCACAACACTTTTAACAGCGATTCTATCATATTTAGTTGGCATATCGGGACGAAGAACTTTCGTAAGATAATTGTTCCAACGATTTTTACTTTGAGCAATAAAATCTAACGGTCTATTTAAAATGATATTAGAATTTGAACCATCTGCAATTAGCTCTGTTTCATTATTATAAAAACTAATCAAAACATGAATCTGATTTGATAATATTTTACTTTTGGCACTATAACTTGCACCATCTACTTTTAAACTAAAATCTTTGGGAAATGCAATACTCAATACCCCACCCGATCTTAACCAAACAGTCAACCTATTTTTATCTTCTCTGATTTTTGTATTCTTCACCCAAATAGTTGACGAAACAATCCATTTTACATTTTTTGAAGTTAGCTGTAAAAGGATATTATTCTTATCAATAAAATATAGTTCTTGCTGAACTCTAATATTTTCAAATTTGCTACTCATATACAATAACCCAGGAAAATAAGAACTGCTGTCTGGTACAAATTTATTTGGATTAACTACGACCCCATCTTTTTCAATACCCACCTGAACAAAAGATTTACTAATCCAGGATTGATTATCAATATTATATGGACCGCAAAATCCATTCACCCATTTATCTTTTGCTGGGTTTGTAAAACCAATCCAGGAGCCGGCATCGCTGAACACTCCACTACAAGGCGATAAGCTATCTGTTGGGGTTGAAGATACACTTATAATATCGGGAAAATTCTTACAAATAAATTTATTAATATTGGCGCTCTTCACTCCACTTGTAATATTAAGCAACAAAACAATTAAAATAAAACTTTTTTCTACAATAGCCTTTTTCATAACACATATTTATTTAACAATTAGATAGCTTCGTATAACTTCTCATCACTTTTTATCGCATATCTCATTAATAAAGCATTGCAATAATAGGTAAGTCTTTTGGCAAAAAGAATTGTAAATTTATTGGAATTGAACAATGTAACCTGCATCCAATACAGCACTTGATGTAAGTTTCAGTTTGTTGTCGGTTTGAATAAAGTCGTCAGTTCCAACTACAGATTCTATAAACAAATTATTTGCACGATAAATTTGTTTAACCGTTTTGTTAGATGGAAGAGGTATTATTGCACTGGATTTATTACAAACAAAAAACAGTTTATTTGTCTTTGGTTGTATAATAGCAATGGCCGAATCGCTTGCATAAGCGTTGTTGCTTCTATATACAACCCCATTCCATGTTCTGTTTGCAACAGGAGTATTGTTTAGATTTTCCCAATTAGGCAATTCAACTATTAATTTTAACCTGCTAGGCACTTCGGTAATGCTCGAATAATTGCTTCCGGTTGCATTTTGCGGTAAGTTTCCAAACCAATAATACCAAGCTTTGTTCATAGCAAGCTTAGCTGCAATTGATCTGTTTGTAACCTCTGAATATGCGTTAAAATTATCCGAAGAATGTTCCTTGTCTATTAATCCAGTACTATAAATTCTTTGATCATCTAAAAAATCAGCCCCAACCTTCTCTTCTGATAACATATCTGGTGAAATATCCTTCGCATCAGCCCTGTTTTTAATCCTACTAATCCATGAATCATATATAGTCCATGGTTGCATAAATGTTTTTGCATTCGGATATTTTACTCTTGTAGAATCAAATAATGCTTTATAATATGCTGCTTTTCCATCGCTATATGTTGAATACTCATGAGTAGTGCCCGGAAATATTACACCATAATCACCACCAGTCCAGGAAGCAAGGGTTGATTGTCGTCCTGCATAATAAAAATCGCCACTAATATCAGGCACATCCCATGCCCAACCGGCAAAGTGAAACTTTGGATTTGTTGTTTCAATTGACTTTGCGTATGCCAAAACACTCTTTATAGTCCAGTCAATTACTTTTTGTTGCTGATAATCAAGCTCAACGGAATATACTGTGCTACTAAAAGGCCAACCTTGAGCCAAATTATTGGGGAAAACACTGTTACTCTTTAAAGCACAGTATTTTTGATAAAAATCTATTTGTGCAGAATTATAAGTGGCTTGTGTATCTATTCTGCGATTATAAATATTGTATTCAGGAGACTCTATATAGAAATATAAATCATTAGACAGAGGATTTTTTTCCATACCAGGTTGATAAATGACATAAGTGTATCCCATTTGCTTTACATAAGATAAATTGTCATTTACAGTTCCACTCCAACAAATCCCATAAAGATTCCTGTAATCTGGAATTTGAGTAGTTATTGGTTTGAAATCAATTGGTTTTGAACTATCTGTACATGATAAAAACAAAGAAAAACAAAGAGCAATTATCAAATTGGTAATAAAAGTTTTCATATATTGTGTATTCTTTCTGATAATTAGTGATTTATTTATTCGAAATAATAATTTACGAAAATTCAAATACTATTTTCCAACTTTTTAGTTAATTCAACGCAAATCACTAAACATTCATAATCAAAGAGGAACAATCAGCTTTACTATTCAAATTTAATTTTATATTCATTGTTTTTCTCCCCATAGCTTAGGGGTGCTATTTCTGAAAGTCCATCTAATAGTTGTTTCAAATCGTCTTTAAGTTCTAATTTTCCCGAACAAGATATTCCTGAAGGATTAGATGGTAACTTCATAGTTACATTATAGTAACGAGATAATCGTAGGAGAATATCTTCAATTGGCTCATTATGAAAGATATAAATACCATCATGCCATGATGTATAGTTTTCAATATCAACGGTTCTGAGTGTACTTGCCCTATCTGTATAAGCAAATAGCTGATTTGGCTTAATAACCGTTGATTTGCCACTTTGTGGCTTTACAGCCACTGATCCATGCACCAAAACTACATTTGTTTGTTTGTCTTCTTTGTATGCTGTTACATTGAAAACAGTTCCAAGAACTTGTACTTCAATTTTTTCAGTCTTAATTATAAAAGGGTGCTTCGCATCATGAAAAACTTCTGCATAAACCTCACCCTCAACGTAAATCTCACGTTTATCTTTTGCAAATGTTGTAGGATAAATTACTGTAGTTCCAGTGTTTACCCAAAGCAATGTTCCATCAGATAAAGTCAAAAAAGCACGTTTTCCATAAGGAACTCTAAGTTGATTATAAATTATTGGGGATTTTTCATCAATAGCCATTTGATTAACCTCAACAGTTTGTTTATTTACTTTTAACTTCCCATTTCCATCATATTCAACTTTGGCTTGAACTCCCTGAACATCAATAGTCTGTTTCCCTGATATAAGTTGAATCTCGTTAGATGGCTGCTTTGTGTGAATTATATTTTCTTTTGCAAATTCAGCTATTTGTTGATTAGTATTTTTTTGTTGAATTTTCAAATAACTAAACACTGATAGGCTTATAATTCCGACAATACTACATGCAACAGCTGCATATCTAATATATTTAAAACGACATATTCTCTTATTTTTTGACTTATTAGTAGTTGAAATTCTTTCTAAAAGTAATTCAATTCTTTCATCTGGCACATTCGGTTTGTTTTCATGCAAACTTTTCAAATTCATGAAAGCAGAAATAAACTCATTAATTTCAATTTTGCCAGAATCTATATTTTCTTTCCAAAAAGCCTCACTATCTTCAGTAGGATTTAGCATTGAATCGACAAAATAATCATCGATTAAATAATCAGACACTTGATATTTTGAATAATCTTTATGCATTCCCTTTTTTATACCTTTTCAATAAAGTGATAATAACTTAAATTCAGTCCTCACTTTTATATTAATTAACCTAACCGTAATAATAACAAAAGAATTATTGCAAATGCTGCAACTGACTTGAGTTTCTTGATTGCCCTGAGAATTAAATTCTTTGCCGATTGATAATTAATATTCATTAAATCAGCTATTTCATCGCAAGATAATCCCTCTACAAACCTATGATAAAGAGCTTCTCTTTGATGTTCATTTAATTCTCTGAATAATCGTTTCAATAGAATTTGTCTTTCATCTTCTATTTCACGTTCTATCCATTCTTCCTGAAAATCTCTTTCATTTAAACCTTGAAAATTAGTTTCAGTAATTCCTGTAGTTTTGGATTCCTTTTTTATCAAGTAGAATAGTCTGTTTCTGAAAGCAGCGATAAAATAGTATTTTAGATTATCAACTTTTTCGAGATTTTGTCTATGAGCGTAAATCTCCACAAATACATCGTGAATTGCATCCTCGACCAACTCTGTACTTGCTTTAAGGGATAATCCAAAGGCGTACAAATCTTTTGCAAATAAATTATATAAAATAGAATAAGCCTTATCATCACCCTCAACAAACTCATCTCTTAATTGACGAATTGCAAGAAGGTCAAAAGTCGTACGTTTTAACGTCATGATTAGATTTAGGTATTTTTGTGATTTTATATATAGAGTTACTAGTTTCAAATAGTACTCATTTAAAACGTTAAATATCGGAGTCTGCTATAATTTGAAAAAGAAAGTTACAAATATACAAATCAAAATCACACTTTTTTATTTCTTCACTTGTTTAACTCGGTTTCAAACAATAAATAAATTGATGTTTAATCAAAAGGATTCATTACAATGTGATTAACTAAATTCTTAAGTCTAATTATAATGAATGTGTTCAACTTAGTTTAGTTTCTCATACTTTTCGGATCAATCCTAAAAGTTTTTTTTTGGGGGGGGGCGGAATAAAATATTAGTTTTGCAAAAAAAGCGAATGCAAACTAGTGGCTTTGAATTATTACTACCAGATGGAGTTTTAGACTATTTTGAGATAACTCAGGTAGATCAAAAAGAAAAAGAGATATCAATTGTTTTAGAAGAAAGGAACATAATTCCTGAAGAATATCAAGGACGGAAGTTGGAATCAAAAGGATTCTATGAAGATAGCAAAGTCCAGGATTTTCCCTTACGTGGTAAGGCCGTTTTCCTGATAGTAAGACGCAGGCGTTGGATTGATAAAGAAACAGGCGATATCGTGTTTCGTCATTGGGAACTAGTGGCCAAAGGGACGCGAATGACACAAGAATTCGCGACTTTTTTAAAAGGTCTATCTCGATACTGAACCTATAAGTGCCACTAGTTTAGGAAAGTATTTCTGTGTTGACGGAAAACGGTTAGAACAGCAATACATGGCATTTTTGAGCAATTTCTACGAATGGGATCAAAAAGTACATGCAGATGATTTTTCGCTTTTTCCAGATAATATAGGCCCTTATTTAAGCATAGATGAGACTAGTCTATCTCAGGGAGAGCTCTATACCATTGTTACAAATAAGGAAGCCAAAGGACGGAAAGGAGCCCTTGTTGCAATATTAAAAGGAGTTGATGCGGATAAGATCATTCCTATACTGACTACCATTAAGAAAATCAAAAGGCTTAAAGTAAAAGAAATAACTCTTGAATCAAATTTCAATATCAGCAAAAAACAAAAGGCTTCACATTTCTGCGAAACCTTTTAATTTTTCAAGGGTGGGCCCAACTGGGCTTGAACCAGTGACCCCCTGATTATGAGTCAGGTGCTACTAACCAACTGAGCTATAGGCCCCACTTTTGCGAAATATTTTGTATCTTTGCAAAGCGAATGCAAAAGTAATAAATTTTGCCAGACTGCAAAAATTATCATTCATTTTTTTATTGTGCATGAAAAATTTTAAAAATGTAAATACGTTGATCTTTGACTTGGGGGGAGTGCTTATTAATTTGGATCTTAACCAATGTATACTGAATTTTAAACAATTAGGGCTTGAGAACGTTGAACAATATCTGGGTAAATTCGGGCAATCCGGTTTCTTTATGCAATTTGAAAAGGGGGATATCAGTGCCATTAAATTCCGGAATGAAATCAGGAAGCTGACCCCAAACTTGCTGACAGATGCTCAGATCGATAAAGCCTGGTGCTCTTTTTTATTAGACATCCCGGCAGAAAAGCTGCATATACTTGCTGAGCTTCGTAAAAAATTCCGGTTGGTTTTACTCAGCAATACGAATATCATTCATTTTCCAAATTCAGATGAAATATTATTCACAAAAACGGGAAAAAGGCTTACGGATTATTTCGACAAATGCTATTTATCGTACGAGATGAAAATGGTAAAACCGGATAAAGAAATTTTTGAAAACATATTGTCATCGGAAAACGTTCAGGCAAATGAATGCCTGTTTCTGGATGACGGATTGAAAAACATCGAGCAAGCTCAGGAATTAGGCATACAAACCTATTTGGTAAGCGAACGGGAAGATTTGAGTTTTTTATTAAATACAGAAACCTGGGAATAAATTATCATGCAAATTATATATCAATCTGAGATAGAAAAATCAGCTCCTTGCGTTGCTACGGTCGGTTTTTTCGATGGTGTGCATGCCGGTCACCGGTTTTTGATTGAAGAGCTAAAAGTAATAGCAAAAAAGCAAAACCAAAAAAGTGTTGTTGTTACGTTTGCCGTTCATCCGCGCAAAGTATTAAATTCAGAATTCCAACCTGATCTGTTAACTTCTCTATCCGAAAAGCTGATACAACTGGAATCGACAGGGATTGACGGGTGTGTAGTCTTGGATTTTACCCTTGAGATGGCTCAATTGTCGGCTTATGAATTTCTTAAGACAATTTTAAAAGAACAACTTAATGTTCACACCTTATTGGTAGGTCATGATCATCGATTCGGACATAACCGGACTGATGGATTTGCAGAATATAAAAAATATGGCGAAACATTAGGAATGGATGTGATTCAGGCTAACAAGTTTAATACAGACGTCGACCAGCACATCAGCTCGTCGGAAATACGAAGTGCATTGACAAAAGGAGAGATTGAGTCAGCCAATCGGTTACTGACCTATGAATACTCCATCCAAGGAGTAGTAGTCAAAGGGTTTCAGGTTGGCAGGACTATTGGCTTCCCGACGGCCAATATTGAACCTGAGGATCCGGAAAAACTGATCCCCGAAAAAGGCGTTTATGCTGTTCGTGTTCATTGGAACGATCTGAAATATAAAGGAATGCTGAATATCGGGCAACGTCCCACACTTGATAACGGGCAAGATATCAGCATAGAAGTATATATTATCGATTTTGACGCAGATATATACAATCAAACTCTAAAAATTGACTTTGTCCATAAAATCCGTAATGAACAAAAATTCAACGGTGTGGAAGCACTAAAAGAACAACTTCAAAAAGACAGACTTTATGTACAAAACATGGATATAGACTGAGCGGAAAGGCTCATACCGGGAAGTTCAAGTTCAAAAAAGAAATAAATCCATTCATAATCTATTTTGTTAAATGCTTAATCATTATCTTTGTGGCCGAAACATATTTTAGAATCTAATGCAGCATTCAAATGAAAAAAACGTTATTAACTCTACTGTCCGGATTACTTCTTATGGGATGTGCTAAAACCGACAATCCGTTTTTTGAGACATACAAAAACAAGTATGGTGCTCCGCCGTTCGATAAAATCAAAAATGAGCATTATTTGCCAGCTTTCAAAGAAGGCATAAAACAGCAGGCTGCTGAAATAAATGCTATCGTCAACAGTAAAGAGGCTCCGACTTTTGACAACACCATCGCTGCTTTAGACTTTAGCGGGGATTTACTAAAAAAAGTATCATCGGTATTTTTTAATCTTCATTCTGCCGACACCAACGAAGGAATGGATAAAATAGCCAATGAAGTATCCCCTCTCCTATCGGAACATAACGACAATATTTACCTGAACGAGAAACTTTTTGCACGGGTAAAAAAGCTGTTTGATAACCGGAATAAGCTCGGACTAACCGAAGAACAACTCCGCTTATTGGAAAAATACCACCGGAACTTCATACGAAGCGGAGCATCGCTTCATCCGGAACAAAAAGCCCGATTACGCGAGATAAATAAAGAGCTTGGATTAGCACAGCTTGCTTTCGAACAGAATGTATTAAATGAAACAAATTCTTATCAAAAAATAGTTGAGAATGAGGCCGATTTAGCAGGGTTGCCCGAAAGCGTAAGACAGGCTGCAGCCGAAACGGCCAAAGCTGCAGGGAAAGCAGGGAAATGGATCTTTACAACTCAGAAAGCAAGTTTTATACCGGTACTTCAATACAGCGAAAACAGGGAATTGCGCAAAGAACTGCTAATGGCTTATAGCACCCGTGGAAATCATGACAACGCGAACGACAACAAAGCAGTTATCAACAAAATCATAAAACTGCGTACTCAAAAAGCACAATTACTCGGATTTGATACCTCGGCAGCATTTATTCTGGATGACACCATGGCTAAAACGCCAAAAAACGTATATGATTTTTTGGCTCCAGTCTGGGCTTCCTCGTTAAAGAAGGCGAAGGAAGAAGCAGCCGAACTCCAAAAAATGATGGATGCTGAAGGTAAAAACCAAAAGCTGGAACCCTGGGATTGGTGGTACTATACTGAAAAGCTGCGAAAAGCCAAGTATAACTTGGATGAAGAAGCATTGAAGCCTTATTTCAAACTGGAGAACGTGCGACAGGGAGTGTTTGATTTGGCTTCAAGATTATATGGAATAAAATTTAAAAAACTGGACAACATGCCAGTTTATAATCCGGATGTGGAAGTATTTGAAGTAAGTGATGCAGATGGTTCTTTGGTTGGCATTTTATACACCGATTATTTTCCCCGTGCCGGTAAACGTGCCGGTGCCTGGATGAACAATATCACCGATCAATATATTAAAGATGGGGTTAATCATCGTCCTATTGTTTGTAACATTGGCAACTTTACCAAACCTACAGCCGACAAACCCTCTTTGCTAAACAGGGATGAAGTAGAAACACTTTTCCATGAATTTGGCCATTCACTGCATGGGTTGTTGACCCAATGTACTTACCCTGGCTTATCCGGAACCAATGTAGCGCGCGACTTTGTGGAGCTTCCCTCCCAATTTATGGAAAATTTCTGTTGGGAACCTGAAGTCCTGAAAACTTATGCACACCACTTTAAAACCGGCGAAGTCATGCCTAAAGCATTGATGGACAAAATACAACTGGCGGGGACTTTTAACCAGGGATTTATAAACACCGAACTTCTTGCCGCTTCGTTATTGGATATGGATTATCATACCATCAAAGACACGGCAAACTTTGATGTTACTGTTTTTGAGAATGCATCCATGAAACGGATCGGCATGATTCCTGAAATTATTTCCCGCTACCGCAGTACCTATTTCAGTCATATTTTTGGAGGAGATTATGCGGCCGGATATTACAGTTACACCTGGGCAGCCGTATTGGATGCTGATGCATTTCAGGCATTCAAGGAGTCCGGGGACATTTACAATAAAAAAGTAGCAACTGCATTCCGCAAAAACATTCTTGAACGAGGAGACACGGATGACCCCATGAAATTATACATTAAATTCCGTGGTGCAAAACCGAATCCGGATGCCTTACTAAAGAAACGTGGACTTAAATAATATTGCGCAACAGTTAATCTATTTGCAGGAAAGATCCAAACTATCCGGAGCCTGCAAACATTTATATTCAACACAAAAAATTATCAATAACAAATGCGGGTTTCATTAAAAAACATCACGAATCCAAGTATTCCTTTGGCCGTGTTTTTAGTTGGTTCATGTTTTGCTTTGTGGATGTCGGCTTATGTCGGTGAACGCTTTTCAACCTTATCAACACAAAACACGTCCATTGTAGAGAGCCTGCAATCTATATTTTTACCCAATTCCCTTCTTTCAAATTTAGCCAGTATAGCTCTTACGTTATTAAATGCATTTTTAGTTGCTCAGATTAATAACCGTTATACCATTATCAGGACGCGCACATTTTTACCAATTTTGATCTTTTTGATGTTGATGGGGACTTGGAACCCCACTCACGTGATGATTGGTGCCAATTTAGGACTAACCTTTTTTATTCTGGCACTCTTCTATTTCTTCGGTATGACGCGAGACCGGAAAGCTTCCGAACAAGCTTTCATGGGAAGTTTCCTAATTAGCCTTTGCAGTTTGTTAATCAATCCGCTTCTGTTTATAATCCCAGTCTGTTGGATAGGATTTATGATCTTTCAGAGTTTCTCCCTGAGGACTTTTCTGGCATCTGTTTTTGGAGTACTGTCGCCCTGGGTGCTTTACCTGTCCGGGAGCTATTTACTTCATCCCGGATTCGACTTTTTGCAGCTACTCCATGTAAGCATCGATATTGATTTTAATATTTCAACTTACTCATTGTCTGAAATAATTTATGCCGCTTCTTTAACCCTTATCATGATTATAGGCGTAATCGGGATGAATTCCATTTCAAATAGTGATGCAATCAAGACCCGGAATAAGTTGAATTTTCTGTTGCTTATGCTTATTTCCTTACTTATTTTATCTTTTATTTTCAAGAATCAGTTTTTATCCTTCTTGCCCATGATTGCACTGGTATACTCCATGCTGATTTCACACCCTTTAACGCTCAAGCAAGACAATTTTCACGTCATACTGTTCCTTATTTTCTGTCTGATTAATATAGCATTTGTCATTTCCAAATACTTTTTATTTTAAATGGTAGGACTCACCGGACTTGGTTATCTTGGACTTTTTCTTGCTTCGTTTCTTGCAGCAACAGTTGTCCCTTTTAGTTCTGAAGTTATTTTCTCCGCCATGGTTTTTGGAGGATTAGATGCCTGGACTTGCGTTTTTGTGGCTACCCTGGGTAATTGGTTGGGGGGAATGACCAGCTACTATGTGGGACTATTGGGGAAAATTGAATGGATAGAAAAGTACTTTCATATTAAGAAAGAGAAAATCGAGAATTTTGCCGACAGGGTCCAGAAGCACGGCGATTGGTTGGCATTTTTTTCTTTTGTTCCTTTTGTCGGCGATGTAATCGCAGTTGCAACCGGATTTTTTAAGTGCAATTGGTGGAAAGTTGCCATTTACATGCTTATCGGGAAGTTTTTCCGCTATATTATCTGGATGTATTTTAACGGATTGTTTATTAAATAGCCATCACAAAGCCAATCTTCTAAAGAATATCTTTATGTTTATCAAATAATGAATCGCAATTACAGAATCAGACTTATCGTTCTCTGTTTCCTTTTAGAATTTCATTTAACCGCCCTGCGGTCACAAAGCAAACTGAATATCGTTGACAAAACCGTTAGCTTTGGTATGCGCCAGACTTTCAACCGGAATATCTGTGCAATCATTGTTCATTCCACTTATAATAATTCAGGGGGAGAGAAATATGACATTGACTTAATCATCAAACAATTTTCGCACTATCATGTAAGTTCACATTATGTGATTGGCAGGGAAGGAACAATTTACCAGCTGGTAAAAGAAAAGAATGTATCATTTCAGGCAGGTAAAAGCAGCCTGCCTGACGGGCGGAAAGGAGTCAACTCGTGTTCCATAGGCATTGAACTCGTGAATGCCAATGATGATTCACCCACAGAAGCGCAAATTCGTTCGTTGACAATTCTTATTAAGAATATCCAAAGTCGGTATAACATAAAATACATACTCCGCCACAGCGACATTGCTCCCGACCGAAAAACGGATCCCTGGAACATGAATTGGGAGGATTTTATGCAAAGATTAAAGAACTAAATCATTCCCGGTTGGTACAGGAATAACTCAATACAGACAAATCACGAATCGATTATCTCCTAATCCTGATTTGGATGGCATTTTCAAGAGGCTTTTCACTAAAGAAGATCAGATATCCACCACCACCGGCCCCGCTCACTTTCCAGCCCAGCACGGAGGATCTATACTGCTCAATTTGAGCCAAAATATCCGGATTAACCATTGCAGGGAACATTTTGATTTGTGCTTCAAAGCTTTCGGTCATATATTGACCAACACCCACTGCATCTTTCTGTTGGAGAGCTTTCCAACAATTATCTGCTGCCTGGCTGAGCATTTCTGCAGCATTTTTGTTTATATTTGTGTTAGCCAGCACATCGTAATTGTCGTGACGCGGATAAAGCGGAATCATCCAAAGGCGTTGTTCTATCCAATCAAGTAATTCGGCAATCTGAATGCTTTGAATATCGGAGGGCCAATATCCACCATCATAGAAATACCTATTTAAACCGGGCATAGTAATTCCCAAGGAATCTTGGGAACCACTGACATATTTTGTTCCCGGTGGATTCTCAAAACAAAAAAGAGTTTTAGCCAGTTTTTCTTTATCCCCTTCCGGGATATCGGATTGCCAAAGTTCGATTGCCTTGCGTCGACTGCTGGTTGACATACCACTACGATCGTTAAACTCATAATCCGGTTCGATACAGATTGTGATAACCGAGCCATTGGCAAATTTGCTTACATAGGGTTGATCGAGCCATCCTCCGGCTAAATCTAGCCGGTACGGGATTCTGCATTCTTTACGCAAAGCGGTAGTCGAACGAGCCGGCAGATTCCCATGCGGAATACGTTTACTGACAATATATTCTATTCCCATTTCATTGCAAAGCGATTCTTTGGTCGGAGTATGGCCATCGGCATTAACAAAAAAGATATCCGGTTTCAATGCCTTAACTTCCTCCAAGAAATCCAACAACCCGCTTCCCTTATTTATCCAGGCATCCTTCACAACTTTCAAGGCCTTGACCATATACAATCTTTCAGCATCAGAATTAACCGTCTTGCGCGCTTTTAACTCATTGATCGTCTTATCCGAACCTATTCCTACATATAAATCGCCATATTGAGCTGCTTCTTCAAAAAAAGCCACATGCCCGCTATGCAACATATCATAACAACCGCTCACAAAAACTTTTTTTCTCATAGTAAAATTGATAATCAGATTATCCGGGTCTTCAGGTAATTTTTAAAAGAATCAAAATCCTTGGGCAAAGATATACTTTTCTTAGTACCTTTCATAAACTCCTGCAATTTAGGTGGAATCTCAACTTTCTTTCCAATGATATTCTCAACTGTTTCAAGGAATTTAGCCGGATGAGCTGTTTCCAAAAATACCCCGGTCTCGTTTTCACCCAGCATTTCTTTCAATGCACGGTAACCACAGGCTCCATGCGGATCGAGCAGATAACCGGTTTGAGTATAACACCCCTTCAGTGTTTCTTGAATTTGCCGGTCATCGTAACTCACGCCACTTATGTCGGCAACAATAGCTTCATGTGAGCCTCCGTATAAATCGAGTACCCGTGCAAAATTACTCGGATCGCCTACATCCATAGCATTGGCAATGGTAGACACGGAAGGGCGGGGACTATAGTTACCGGTTTGTAGATATTGAAGGAAGATATCATTCCTGTTATTGGCCGCAATAAAACGTTTAACGGGCAAGCCCATTCGTTTAGCAAAAAGCCCTGCCGTAATATTTCCAAAGTTTCCACTCGGAACACACATCACCAAGTTCTCGGATTTCCCCTCTTTTTTCAATTGAGCATATGCATAAAAATAATAGAACGATTGAGGAAGGAATCGAGCCACATTGATGGAATTGGCGGAAGTAAGCTTTAGTTTGGTATTCAGTTCTTCGTCCATAAACGCCGATTTTACCAAAGCCTGGCAATCATCGAATGTTCCATCCACTTCCAGTGCCGTGATATTCTGACCCAGGGTGGTAAACTGACATTCCTGTATCGGGCTTACCAGTCCTTTAGGATACAGCACATACACATGAATACCCTCTACTCCAAGAAATCCGTTTGCCACAGCACTCCCGGTATCACCCGAAGTAGCCACCAATACGTTGACCTTTGTTTTGCTTTGCTTTTGGATAAAATAGCCCAGCAAACGCGACATAAATCGTCCGCCCACATCTTTAAATGCCAATGTCGGTCCATGGTATAATTCCAGGCTATAAATACTACCAGCAACAGGTACCAACGGCACATCAAAATTCAATGTTTCGTATACGATTTTCTTCAGCGCTTCCGCTTCCACGTCTTCGCCAAAGAAAGCATCGGCCACGGTATAGGCTATTTCCTGAAACGACAGGTTTTCAATCGTATCAAAAAACAACTGTGGCAATTTTTTAATTGAATCGGGCATAAACAAGCCTTTGTCTTCTGCAAGGCCCTTTACCACGGCATCTTGCAGACTAACGCCGGTAACTTTTTTATTGGTGCTGTAATATTTCATAAGAAGAACCCTCCCCCGTCAGCCGACAGAGGATTTAGTTAGTATTTTAAATTAATATTCTATGTTCGTTCGCTAAAGAAAGAGAAAAAGGGATTTGGCATGTTCCCCTGTAGTTAGGGGTTCTTTATTTCCGCCAACGCCCCAACCTTTTCATTCCTCGCGTAAAGAGCCAAGCCTTCCAGGTGGGAAAACCTTGTTCAATCATTTTTCCTTTACAAAATTCCTGCATTTCTCCAACGGTTCCTTTGAATGTGAAAGCTCCGTTTTGATAACAATAACTGCAATACAAACCATTTTGGGTCCCATCAGCATTTGTACCACCATGCTGTGGATCTTTTTCCATAGGCATTCCGCAACTTTGGCAGAATTTGTTTTGTGATTCCATACCGAGCATTTTTTAAGATTGATATTTATTGCTATGATTTCAATGAATCAATTCCTTTATAAATTCAGCTCCTTTCAACAGCCCATAACTTCCTTTCCTGGCTGAAAACTCATCATAAACAGTTACCTCATCCCCTTTCTCTCCCGGTTTATAAATAACAAACGGAACCGGTGAATTGGTGTGCGTCTTAATGGCACAGGGGGTAGGATGATCCGGCAATATGGCAATGGTTACCGGCTCATTCCAGGTTGAGACTTCTTCGAAAATAGTTTTCACCACACGGTAATCGAGGTATTCTATCGTTTTAACCTTTAATTCCACATTCCCTTCATGTCCCGCTTCGTCACTGGCCTCAATATGCAGATACACAAAATCATTGGTACGCAATGCATCAATGGAAGCTTGTGCTTTTCCTTCGTAATTGGTGTTATACAATCCGGTTGCACCTTCCACTTCAATCACTTTCAGTCCGGCATAGACACCAATTCCTTTGATCAGATCTACAGCCGAAATAACCGCCCCGCTATTCAGGTGATAGGTTTCGAGCAGTGTTTCCATTTCCGGCTTATAGCCAGGCGACCACAACCAGATACTATTGGCTTTATCTTTACCTGCTGCAGCACGTTTCAGGTTCACCGGGTGATTTTCGAGCAAGGCTTGCGATTTCAGAGTCAGTTCATTCAGGAAGTCAGCCGTTGTCTTTGCTTCGGGTATTTCGGCCTGAATCATCACATTAGCAAAAGGCGTTCCGGGCACATCGTGTGGCGGCGTACATTTCAGGAATTTGTTTCCACCTTTCATTTTAAACAAATGGCGGTAGGATACTCCGGAGAAGAAATTCACGCTATCCGACCCAAGTTCCTGTTGCAAAAAAAGAATCAGTTCGTGGGCTTCCTCATTGCTGATATGCCCTGCCGAGTGATTCTTTATCTTTCCATTTTCAATGCAAATCAGGTTGCAACGCATAGCCATTTCACCGGGTTCAATAGCAATACCCATACTCGCCGCTTCCAACGAACCCCGGCCTTCGAACACCTTGTTCAAATCATACCCAAGAACGCTCAGGTTGGCAATTTCACTACCAGGAGCGAAACCTTCGGGGATAGTATCCAGTAATCCGTTTCGTCCCAGGACGGCTATCCGGTCGATATGGGGTGTATTGGCGGCCTGTAATGGCGTTTTATTTCCAAGTGAAGCAATCGGTTCATCAGCCATGCCATCACCGAGTATAATGAGGTATTTCATATTTTATTGTACAACCCCGAATCCCTTAACGGAAAATTGAGTTGCTTTGTATTGATTAAAATTAATTTTCTTCTCAGATAGAAATTTAGACTATCATAATTTCCCGTTAAGGATTAGGGGTATTCACTATTCCAAAAAATCCTGGTAATCAGGCAAAGCCTCTTCGAATTTCTTAACCGAGTCATCCAATGTCAGTTTACTTTCGCCTCCGGCTGCATTCAAATGCCCGCCTCCGTTAAAGAGATCGGCTGCCACCTTGTTGGCAGGGAAAGTGCCCTGTGAACGGAATGAAATTTTTATTTTATCGGTATCTTCCCGCATAAAGACGGAGAAATCAACACCTGCTATTGAAAGTGGAATGTTGACAAATCCTTCGGCATCTCCATTTATATAATTAAACTCATCCAATTCCTTTTTGGTTAAGGTAATCAATGCCGCACGGTATTCGGGATATACTTTCATTTTATGATACAGGCAAAAACCCATTAAACGCAACCGGTCCACGGAATAAGTATTAAATACCTTCCTGTAAATTTCATCTTTATCGACGCCCAACTTAATTAATTCGGCAATAATGGTATAAATCTCCTGATTATTGGAATTATAGGTAAAGCCTCCGGTATCGGTCATCATCCCGGTATAAATACATTCCGCACAAGCCAGGTTAATCATGGAAAAATCGCCCATACGACAAATCAACCGGAATATCAGTTCACTGGTCGACGATATCTCAGGATAAGAAATTTTTATTTTTGCAAACGTATCGGGATGTAAGTGATGGTCTACCAATATTTTATCGGCAGGTGCAATTAAAACGGCATCGGCCATATCCCCCAACCTGCTCGCCGTATTAAAGTCCAGTGCAAAAATCAATTCTGCCGAAGCGATCATCTCATCCGATTTTTCCTTTTGGCTCTCATAATCGAGTATACACTCGGCACCCGGCATCCAGGCCAGAAAATTTGGGAACGGATTCGGAACAATTATCACAGGTTCCTTTTCAACCGTCATCAAATAGTGCCATAAGGCCAACGAGGCTCCTATGGCATCACCATCCGGACCTACATGAGCCACGATAACTATTTTATCTACATTATCAATGGCTTTTTTTGCCTTGGTGATCAGGTCCTCAGCTATAATCTTTGAAATCATTTGTCTGGTTTTAAATTAAATGCAAAAATAGCAAAAAAATACGATTTCGAGAGTGTTTTAAACTTTTGAAAGTTAATCTTTAATATTCAGGATATAAGCACCCTGTTCCGCCACGGAGTAAAACCCAATCTTTCGTCTTTTGCAATATTGCTTGATCGTTGAAGTATACCATCTTGAAATGCTTTTGTCAACAATGACCTTCCGTGGATGAACACATTCCATAATTTGTTCGATCCTCGGTTTTAACCGGTTGCCAATAATCAGGTAGTCCAGTTCGAGAGGCACATCCGTTGTTTTCTTTTTTAATAGGTTCCGCGTCAGAATCAGGAGCCTGGAGCCTTCATAACAAGCGAAACCATCACAGAACCAGTTGCTTTTATGTAAATAAAGCGGATCTTTCAACTTTTGTTTATGCCAGAACGGACTGGCTACTCGTTCAATTTCAAGCGAATCTGTCGTAAATACATAATTCTGATTCCGATTAATAAAACTGACATGTGTATTTTTCTGTCCGGCATACACGATCATCCGTTTGCTGGTCAATGTCCGGTAATTTACCTGAATGCTGATCAGGCAAGCCACCAGGATTGACAACAGGCCCACCAATAAAGGTGCAAACTTCTTACTGAAATAATATCCCGACAGGCAGAAGATAGCCAGAAAAAGCACCAGCGATTGCCGAATATCCAGCGAGATGTGTGACACGGAATACGGAATATGCTGAATAGCAGCAATCACAAAATTCAACAACCAAACCGACCCTTTCAACATAAATGCAAGACAACCGGATAAAT
>JAUZOM010000052.1 GCA_030706465.1 Bacteroidota bacterium
AGTAGGTCTTGCCAATCCGGGCATAAAGAAGCTTGATATACTCGTAAATCTCGGTTGATGTTCCTACGGTGGAGCGGGGATTCCGGGTATTCACCTTTTGCTCGATGGCAATTGCCGGTGGGATTCCTTTGATGTAATCTACTTCGGGCTTGCTCATACGTCCCAAGAACTGCCGGGCATAGGCAGAAAGACTTTCGACATACCGACGCTGCCCTTCGGCATAAAGGGTATCGAAGGCAAGGGATGATTTCCCGGAGCCGGAAAGCCCGGTAATAACCACTAATTTATTGCGTGGAATTTCGACATCTATATTTTTCAGGTTATGCACCCGGGCACCCTTGATGATAATATTCCCTTGTTTGGACATATGCTTAATTAATTCAAAATTAATAATTTACAAGTTGTAATTTTACAGGATCCGGTACCGCAAAAGCGATTAACCGATAAGCCGAAACAACTCAACTCTTCGCTGATACAACGAATCCGTTGTTGCGAATCTTTCACACCGGACTGTCCTGCAAGTTCCCGGAACCGGCGGACATTCAGTCAAAACCATAAACTGTTTTTTACAACCTGCAAAGATACATCTTATCGATTGAATAATTTATATCACACAATTAATATTGTTTTGGTGTTGCCAATTAATGGATTGGCTTTGATAGCTGTCCGTAAAACAGAAAATCCTGTTTTACAAAATGAGTAGGCTGTCTTTCTTCGTTAGCTTGCAGCCGTACGATGCGAGTTGTTTACCGGTACATAATTTGGCGTTTCAGTCTGCTTTTTTTTTAAATATATATGCGGCAAAATTATTTTAATGTACTTATAACAATAAGATTAAAATATGTATATGATAAGGTAAAATAAATAAGAATCGTATGAATACCTAAAACAGATGACGAACAAGAGATCATTTTAAAAGCAATTTCTATTGATATTAATTCCCTAAGGGAAAGCAAATGTTAGTATAAGAATCGATTAACTTGAATCTTATATCGAACTCGCGTTATGTAACTAAGAAATAAGAGACAAATCAGATCGGGCTTGTCGCTTTTCCATTTAAAAGCATTGACTGATACGGTATTTTATTTTTTTGTCATATCTTTGTAATAGTTATTACACAGTATCGAAATAAACTAGTTGTTTCTTTGTATGAAATTTATAATGCACTAAATGTATGAATCCATATCGTATTTTGGTAGTTGACGACGAAGAAGATTTGTGTGAAATCCTTCAATATAACCTCGAAACAGAAGGTTATACGGTTGATGTGGCCTATTCGGCCGAGGAAGCGTTGAAAAAAGACATCAGCAGTTACAGCCTTTTGCTGCTCGACGTGATGATGGGTGAAATTTCAGGCTTTAAAATGGGACGCATCCTGAATGAAGATCCAAAAACGGCGAACATTCCGATCATCTACCTCACGGCAAAAGATTCGGAGACCGACCGGCTGACCGGATTCAATATCGGGGCGGATGACTACATCTCCAAGCCATTTTCCATTCGCGAAGTGTTGGCACGCGTGAAAGCTGTAATCCGAAGGTTTGAAGCAACAAAAAAAGCCATCGCGCCTCCTCTTAAATTAAGCTACGAAAAATTGGAGATGTCCTTGGATAATAAGAAAGTGCTGCTTGAAGGCATCGAAATTCCGTTTACCAAAAAGGAATTTGAGATACTGAAACTCCTTTTGGGGAATAAGAACCGGGTGTTTTCGCGAGATGAAATGCTGAACCTGGTTTGGAGTGATGAAGTGATTGTCCTGGATCGGACTATCGATGTAAACATCACCAGGCTTCGTAAAAAAATTGGTCCTTACGGTAAAAATATCGTCACGCGACTGGGGTATGGTTATTGTTTTGAAGAATAAATACAGCCCCTAACCTGGACAAGTCCGGACCAAAAAAGGCAGAACGCAAATGACGCAAATTTTCACAAATCGAAGATGCCGGTTTGTTGGTATAAAGACTGATATTTCTTAGAATTTTATAGTACTTTAAATGGCTAACATTTAGATATACAGTTAAATATTGTACAAAAAAACACACCAAATTGAGAGATAAGGTACTAAATCCCTTGAGAGAGACTTCTTAGAGAAGTATGGAGATCAAGTGTACCATGAATGAAACTAAACTAATTTAATTCCCCTTTAGGGGGTAGGGGTCATGAATCTGAACAAACGGATATTCCTTTATTTTTTCAGCATCTTCTTTCTGATGCTGGCTATTATCTGTTTTTTTCAGTACCGCCGTGAAAAGGAATTCCGTACCGAACAGCTCGACCAACAGCTGACCACCTACAACTTTACGATACACCGGTTTATCCGGGAGCAACATCCGACTTGGGACAAATTAAAAGATTATGTCCGTCTGTTTCCGGACAGTACCTTGCGGGTTACCGTAATCGACACCACCGGGGCGGTGACTTTCGACTCATCAGTCAAAAAAGATACGGTGCTGGAGAATCATCTAACCCGGCCTGAAATTGAGATGGCTAATATTTCCGAAAACGGGAAAGCCATTCGTCACTCCATTTCCACCCGGAAAGATTATTATTACCTGGCCCATCGTTTCCCGGATGATTACGTCCGGAGTGCATTGCCTTACAATGTCAGCCTGGCGAGCATGCTTAAAGCAAATACGTTTTTCCTGTATTTTATGGCATTTGTGATGATACTGGCGGTAATAGCCCTGTATTTTATCTCCCGGAATTTTACCCGGTCGATCGACCGGTTACGTATTTTTACCCAGAAAGCCGAGAAAGAGGAGATGCCGGATACAGACATTGAATTCCCCAACGACGAATTGGGTGAAATCAGTAAAAACATTGTACAGCTTTACAAATTGCTGTTAATAACCAAGGACGAAGTAGCCCGCGAACGCGAGAAACTGATTAAGCATCTTCAGATTTCACAGGAAGGATTGGGTATTTTTTCTTCGGAAAAGAAAGAAATACTGGCCAACACCCATTTTATCCAATACACCAATATCCTGTCCGACCAGCAATGCGAGAGTTCGGATGAGATATTTTCACTCCCTGAATTTGCCGACATCAATCAGTTTATTGATCAAAGTTTACAAAACAACGAACTGAAGCGCAAGAAACTGATTGTAGAGAAAAACGGGCATGTCTTTTCGGTAAAATGTATCGTTTTCCAGGACAACACATTCGAGATTTCTATTAACGACATTTCCGTTCAGGAACATGAAAATGAGCTAAAACGCCACCTGACTCAAAACATCTCCCATGAGCTGAAAACTCCCGTGAGCAGCATACTGGGCTACATGGAAAGCATACTCGAAAACCCGGATATGGATCCCAAGCGCCAGCTTTTTTTTGTAGAACGATCATTTCAGCAAGCCTTACGGCTTAGCGCACTACTGCAGGATATCACGACACTCAACAAAATGGATGAGGCTAAGCGTCTGTTCGAGAAGGAGCCTTGCAATGTGTCGGAAGTGATTCAGGATGTCCTGAATGATGTCCATTTGGAAATCGAGCAAAAAGAATGCAAAATACTGAATAACTTTGCTCCGGACATACAGATCCAAGGCAACCGCTCGCTCATTTATTCTATTTTCCGCAACCTGCTCGACAATGCACTTGCCTACGGAGGTGAAAAACTAACTATCGATATCAATTGCTATCGGGAAGATGAACAGTTTTATTATTTCTCATTCAGCGACAACGGTATCGGTGTAGACGAAGTTCACTTAAGCCGGTTGTTCGAACGGTTCTACCGGGTTGATAAGGGACGCAGTCGCAAAATGGGTGGAACCGGCCTAGGGCTGGCCATTGTAAAAAATGCAGTCCTGAACCACCGGGGTAAGATCTCTGCTAAATTGGTACCTACCGGAGGTTTGAGCTTTATTTTTTCCCTCCGGAAGTACTAAAAAGATGTCGAGTTTAAGCTTCTTCAATAAACAGGGTACATTTCCCACTGTTAAAGCTAACAAACTGAAAATTATGCGGATATTATTTTGGTATTTATGCTTATTTTTATAGAAATTAAATAACTTTGCAAAATAACAAACAAAAAAATACTCAAATGAAAAAAAACACTTTACTTCTCTTAAGCTTAGTTCTCTTGTTAATAAATGCCAGCGCACAGACTACCATTTTTAAGGAGACGTTTGGCACTACCCAACCAAGTAGAGGTACCTGTACTACAGTTGCAGTTCCGGGAACTGCCGAAGTGGGCAAATATGATCCTCAAAAGAACGAGCAATATGTCGATCACGTTTGGAGTACTGATTCACATGTATGGAATGATGGCATTTCATATTCGCAAGTCTCAGCACTTTCAACCAATCCGGGAGCTTGTGATGACTCCGGAACAACACTGAATATCCGCACTAATAATTCTTCCTCTTATACGGGAGCAAGTGGTGATGGCAACTTATATTTCAATGCAAATATCCTCAATTCATTTACCATTAACGGTATAAATACGGCAAATTACGATAACATTAATCTTTCGTTTGGCATCTATGGTAAAAATACGGCTGATGTCACATTATTAAAACTTCAATACGATAGCGGTAGTGGACTTACAGATATCGGGACATCTCAAATTGGCGCATTAAATACTAAAAAAGGGACCTGGCTAACCATTTCAAACGTTACTCTCGCTACCAGCAGTAATTTAAGTCTGACATTTTCTACTCCGAATACAAATTCAGCCAATGCAAATGCTCCCATAGAAATCCGGATTGATGATATTATTATTTCCGGCACGCCAACTTCGACTTTGGCCAATTTGCCTAATGCCGACAGTTGCAAACTTACCGTTGCTAATTCAACCATTACATTGGATGGATTCGTATCAGGAACTGTAGAAATTTACAATACACAAGGTAAAAGAGTCTTTACCTCTGAGTTGAAAGAAATTATTCAACCCCAATTGGCAAAAGGATTCTACATAGTCCGGATTGGTGACTTCCGACAAAAAATCAGTTTTTAAGATTTTCTTTAATTCTCATTCATTACCCGAAGGGCAGAAACTGTCCTTCGGGTTTTTTTATAAATGATTTTTGTGTATTCATCTAAAAAACCTACTTTTGCTCCTCACCCAACCCAGACAACCGATGAAATTATTCCGCAACAAATGGACACCTCTTTTTTTAAGCAACTTTCTGGGAGTGTATAACGATAACTTCGTGAAGAATTGCATCATTTTTATTGCCGTAGGCTGGGCTATGCCAAGGTGGATGACACAGTCGCAACTAATATCCATGGTTTCTGCTTCGTTGGTGGTTCCCTATCTGTTCCTTTCCCCATTGGCCGGCCGTCTGGCTGTTATTTACTCTAAAAAGAGCGTATTCAGTTTTTGCAAATTGCTTGAAATTCCGGTACTGATACTGGCTTGCCTGGCATTTTATTTTCACTGGGTCCTGGTGGCCGTATTCTCTGTACTGCTGATGGGCATCCTGAGTTGCCTGTATTCACCGTCCAAGTATAGCCTAATCCGGGATATAGGCGGCGAAAAGGGGGTCTCGTTCGGTAGCGGGGTTTTTGAAATGATGGCATTCCTGGGAATTCTGATCGGAACCGTAACCGCTTCGGTGGTCTCCGATTTTTATAACCAGTGGGTGGTATTTGGCTTGTTTTCCGGATTAGCGGTACTGGGTTTCATAATAACATATTCTATCCGGGCCGTGGAATTGCCCGAAAATAAAGACGATTTGGGACATTTGAACCCTGTACGGTTTTTATTGGATTCATTCCGGTTCGCCCGCAAACACCGGTATGTCAACAGTGCCGTATTCGGAGCTTCAGCTTTCTGGCTTATCGGCGGCATGTTACAAATGAATCTGGTGATCCATTGCAAACAAGTCAATCACGCATCGAATACTACCACCGGCCTGGTAATGGCTTGTGCAGCCGTTGGTATTGCACTGGGCTGTTGGGCTGCAGGACGAATCTCAGGAAAAGAAGTAAAGAAAGGCCTTATTCTTATCGGAATTTCAGGAATGAGCGTATTGTTCTTCCTGCTGACTTTTTTCCATATGGGCTTATGTCTCTTTGTTTTCTGCGTATTTAGCGTGGCATTTATGGGAGGATTATTCCAAATACCTTGCCTGTCAATGCTTCAAGACTCTCATCTGGGTCGTAAACTGGGTGATATGATCGGTTATCTGAATCTTGTAACCTTTATTTTTGTCTTATTGGGAACACTGTTTTTCTCATTGACCACTTATCTTACTTCCGAAAATAGCTTTGCCGTATTCGGTGTTATCCTTACCGCCTGCTTACTTGTCACCCTGTACTTCCTCAAAAAATCTCCTGAGTACTGGAAAGAGACGAAAGAAATGATATTAAAGAAACCCACTTATAAGCCATAAAAGCAAAGTAAGTTAATCATGTTTCATTAGAAGTATCATATAGATTTTTGCTTTGTTACTAATCCAGACTAAAAAAGAGAAACAAACAACTCTGAAATAATTCAGCATTGTTCGTTCATCTTCTTTATTATCAACAAAAACCTGTACCCAATTTATTCAAATGTTACGTTAATTTATCTCTTTAGTATGTATATAAATATTTCCATTATTGCTTGATCCAAGTTAATTTAAAAACCTATCTTACCACAAATCTTCCTTTCAAACCTTCATCACTATTTTTTGAAATCCATATTTCAAAATCTCCGGGTTCAACCTTTTTTATCAGATCACGTCCGTAGAAAGCCAAATCTATAGCATTCAAGTTGAATTCAACTGTTTTACTTTCTCCAGCTTTCAGGAATATTTTTTGGAAACCTTTCAGCTCTTTCACCGGACGAGCTATAGAACCTACTAAATCGCGAATGTAAAGCTGAACCACTTCGGAACCATCTACTTTACTTGTATTTTTGATAACTGCTTTGGCTATAAGCGAACCATTTTGGGGTATTTCGGTAGCTGAAAGTTGCAGATCTGAGTATTCGAACTTACTATATGAAAGCCCATAACCAAATGGGAAAAGTGGATTTTTCCCTGAATCGAGATAGAATGACGTGTTTCCGAGCGAAGTTTGAGGAGCTTCCTGCGGTATGTTATCCATTGCCGGAATCCAGTCTTGAGCCGGACGACCGGTATTGTTGTGGTTATAATACATAGGGATCTGACCCACTTCGCGCACAAATGTTACCGGAAGTTTCCCACTTGGGTTTTCCTTGCCAAACAATAAATCCATAATGGCCAGTCCACCCATAGTGCCTGGGTGAAAATTGTATAGAACAGCATCCACATAAGGCAAATCACGTTCTATAGTGAGTGGGCGACCGGCGATTACAACCATAACAACAGGCTTTCCGGTACTTTTAATGGCTTTGATAAGCTCCGATTGTTGTCCAATCAAGTTGATATTGGATAGGGAGTGTGCTTCGCCTGAGAGAATAGATTCTTCGCCCACAAATACGACAGCCACATCGGCTGATTCCACAGCTTTAATGGCTTTGTAAAAGTTTAAGCTTTTATCGCGGGAATAAGTCAGCCCAGGTTCATACACATAATTAACAGTTGAATATTCGGTTTGAAGTGCTTTCAACGGCGTAATAGTTTTGTTTTTATCACCATCGAAGGACCATGTACCCAACTGATCATGCGCAGCATTGGCCATTGGTCCAATAATAGCTATTTTGGCAGTTGATTTGAGAGGAAGGATGTTGTTTGCGTTTTTCAATAACACAGCCGATTCTACTGCAGCCTGACGCGCTTTTCGTAAATGTTCCGGGGAATAGATTGTTGATACAACTTTTTCATCAACGTATGGATTTTCAAAAAGCCCAAGACGGTATTTGATTCTCAATATATTCAAGACAGCATTATCTACGTCCTTCACCGAAACCGATCCTTCTTTTATTAATTCCTTTATGTTTTTCAAGTATGTTTCACTAGTCATTTCCATATCCATTCCCGCTTTAAGCGAAATACGTGCCACGTCTTTTTTATCTTTTGCGTATCCATGTTCGATCATTTCCGACATGGATTCCCAGTCTGAAACCACAAACCCGTCAAATTTCCATTCGTCACGAAGCACGGTTCGAAGCAAAAAATCATTCCCCGACGAAGGAATTCCATCATTATCGTTGAAAGAAGTCATAAGTGTTGCAGCACCCGCTTCGATAGCTTTCTGAAACGGCGGTAAATATACATTTCTCATCAAGTGAATTGGAATGTTGGTTGAGTTATAGTCACGACCACCTTCTGCAGCTCCGTAACCCACAAAATGCTTTAAACAAGCTGCCATGGAATTGTTGTCCGATAATTTATTTCCCTGAAAACCGCGAACCATAGCTGCACCCATTATACTTGCCAAATAAGGGTCTTCACCCAGACTTTCAGCAATACGTCCCCAGCGGGCATCGCGGGAAATATCCAACATAGGAGCAAATGTCCAAACGATGCCTTGCTCACGCGATTCGGTTGCAGCTACGCGGGCACCGTTCTCAGGTACCCGAGGATTGAAAGAGGCTGCCTGTCCAAGCGGAATAGGGAAAATCGTTTTATAACCATGAATCACATCCCGACCGATAATTAACGGGATGCCGAGACGAGACTCCTTCACGGCAGCGCGTTGAATCCGGTTGATCTGTTTTGGGTCGATATTCAGGAGTGAGCCTATTTGGCCTTTGCGCACTTTCATACACATACTATCAACAGTGGTGTTAAAGTGCGTTTGATTCATCTGACCCAATTTCTCATCCAGAGTCATTCGGCTCAACAGGTTTTTAATAAAAATGTCTTCTTGTCTGTTTTCCTTTTGCTGAGCAATGCAACTAAAAGAAATAATTAAAAAGAGTGTAGTACTTGTTAGAAAATTCTTCATATTTATATTTTATTTTTTGATAGGAATAAACAATACAGCATCTGCTGCAATTACATTATCAGCCCCTTTGTTCGATATCTCAACATAAACTTTATAGGTTACCGCCAAATGATATCTTCCAAGGCTGACCCATTCTCTGCAACTGCAAACGAAGCTCCGGTAAGCATAAAATGATATTTTGGTTCTGTTGAATAAGTAATTAAGCTGCATATTAATCCCGGAAAAATAAAATTTTTTTTTCATTGTTGTAAGTAATAAATGGGGTTAAAGCACCACTTTTATTGTGTTTGCAGATTTGATATTTCTTGAGGATGACGCAATGCTGATTTCATAATCATCCTGTTCGAGAGTCCATGCACTAATTTTGTCATTGTAAAAGGCCATGTCACTCACCTTGAGATTGATTTCTACTATTTTGGTTTCTCCAGCTTTTAAAGCAACTTTTGAGAATCCTTTCAGTTCTTTTACTGGACGAAGTAACGTCGGATTTTTTTGTGTAACATATAGTTGAACGGCTTCCGAACCGTCCATTTTTCCGGAGTTAGTCAAGTTAAATGATATTTTTACTGTTTCATCCGGTCTATAGGTTCTCTTATCCGTTCTTGCTTTTCCATACACAAATGTGGTGTATGAAAGTCCATAGCCAAAAGGAAAAAGCGGTTTAATTTTTTTTGTGTCAAACCAACGATAACCCACCAAGATGTCTTCTTTGTACACTTCATTATGTCCGTCGCCGGGGTAAGCTATCGGTCCAAATGAATTTGCCCCGTTATCTTCGAGCTTTTTCGGAATACTGAAAGGAAGCTTTCCCGAAGGATTAACTTTGCCACTGATAATGTTGGCAGCAGCTATACCACCTTGCGAACCGAGGTACCACGATTGCATTAATCCGTTGACTTTACTGATCCAGGGCATGCTCACAGCATTTCCGCTGATAATTACAACTCCCAGATTTTTATTCACTTCCAATAACTTGACTATTAATTCGTCCTGACCAAACGGCAAATTCATATTTTTACGGTCGTCGCCTTCACAATCCTGCTGAAAGTTTTTGTTTAAGCCTCCGAATAAGATCACCACATCGGCATTTCGGGCCGTTTCAACGGCAGCTGTCATTAGTGAATCGGCATTGTAAAGCGATGGCAACTCATTACTGTAATTAGGTTCACCCGAGGCATAACCAAGGCTAAATAAGATATGGTCTTTACCATATTTGTCAATCATCCCTTGCAAAGGTGAAATTTCCTCCTGAGGTTTAAGCTCGGAGGAACCACCACCTTGCGTTAGTTTCTTCACGGCATTTTCACCAATTACAGCAATCTTGTTATATCGCCCTTTCTCGATAGGGAAGAATTGCTTCTCATTTTTAAGCAGGACGATTCCTTCTTCGGCCACTTTCAACGCAATTGCCTTGTGTTCGGGCGTTAGTTTTTTCCCATACGGACGATTTCTGTCCATATTCGTGCGGAAGTTCAGGCGCAGGATTCTTCTCACTTTCTCGTTGAGCAAGGATTCCGAAAGCTCTCCGCTTTTTATCTTTCTGAGAAATGGTTGTGCCAGATAATAATTATTATAGGCCGAGCTTAAACCCCATGACAATCCATTGGTCCATGATCCCATTTCTATATCCAACCCATTGCGGGCAGCTTCGATTGTATTGTGAGCTGATCCCCAATCGGTGATGAATACACCATCAAATTTCCAGTCTCCTTTTAATATTTTATTCACTAACAAATTGTTATGGGAGCAGTACTGGCCTCTGAATCTGTTGTATGAACCCATTACAGCCCATACTTTCCCCTCTGTAACTCCGGCTTTGAAAGCTGGCAGGTATATTTCATTTAACGCTCTATCGCTGGCTTCTACATTAATTGAATCACGCCATTTGTCCTGATTATTCAGAGCAAAATGTTTCATACAGGCAGCGACTCCATTTTTTTGTACACCCTGAATGTAGGGAACAACCATTTTTGACGCAAGAAAAGGATCTTCTCCCAAATACTCAAAATTTCGTCCGTTTAGAGGAGTCCTGTATATGTTTACTCCGGGACCGAGAATAATATCTTTTTTGCGGTAACGGGCCTCTTCGCCAAGTGCATTACCATATCTGAACGAAAGTATGGGATTGAAAGTTGCTGCCAGGCAGGTCAATGCCGGATACACCGTACACGAGTCATTTGTCCAGTCGGCATGTGACCAGCTATCCCACATAAATTCCATTCGCACACCGTGAGGACCATCACTCATCCATATTTCAGGAATTCCTAACCGTGGGCATCCAGGAGTACTGAATTTTGATTGAGCATGGCACATGGCAATTTTTTCTTCCAACGTCATACGCGAAAGAGCATCTTCAATACGATCATCAACAAACTTGGTATCATCCAAATATAGCGAATTTTGACCCTGGAGATTTGTTGGGAGTAGAAAAAACGCAATACCGAATAATAATATACACCTTAATTTTCTTAATACTTTAGTCATTTGTAAATATAAATTTGTTAGAGATTCAGCAAGGTTCCCCTTATAACCAAACACGCAGTCACAATTATAAAAACACGCTTGATTTTTTGAATCTTAGTAAGTGGACAAAGGTAATGTAGTCTAATTTTCTTCTTAACACCCGGCAAAATCCCTCTCCCAAGGAGAGGGATTAGAGAGGTCGGATTCTATAAATAGGATATTATCTCTTGACCATTACTTATTTTTATGAACCGGCTCTTTTATTGAATTTTAGAGCATGTCAAAATTTTAGGACTTTTTGAGAAACCGTTGAAATCTTCACTTGCCGGATGTCCTGGAATAGGTATGTAATAATGATTTTCGTCATCCCACGCATTTCTCCCAAACATTATATATGATAATTTGTACTGCGATATGATCGGGTATACATAATTGGAGAAATAATTGGAGATTTTAACTCCTTCCAACCCCGTATCTGTAACTGCAGAAATCTTCTTATTCTTTTCTGCAAACTGACAAATCACAGCTAAATTTCTGTTTAATGTTTGCATATATATTTTGCCGGAAGGATCACTCTCCTGTACTAAATTCAGACTTACACCAATTAGATCCACATAATTATTACCGGGATAATAATCTGCAAAAGCAGTTGAACTGGTGTCAGCATGAATTGAATAGGCATATAGAATGTGATGTACATCTTTTTTATTTCGTAAATAATCAACCGTCATTATCCACATTTTTTTGAACTCTTCAGCTGTGCATTGATTCGTATTCCACCAATACTTACCGGAAATATTATGCTCGTGAAACGGTTGGAATATAACCGGAATGAGCCGGCCCTTTTCGTCTTTCAAACTATTCAAGAAGTTGGCTAACCCGTCCAGATACTGCAAATACTTTTCATGCGAAGAATTTCCGGAAAGAATTTCCTTTACAACATGGTTCCCCGAATAATCATTATATTCACCCCCTGTAACTGGATTATGAACAAGCCAAGTCAACGTTGAAACTCCGCCCATTTTGTTCACCCGTTTGACATAATAGGCTAATTTCGAAAATGAGACAGAATCACTATTGTATAATGATCCATTTTCAACATTTCCAACGTTCCACCCAAAAATTGCGGGGTAATCGCCACATACTGATTTAACATCCGATCTTCCTGATTCTCCATACCATTTGTTCCCGTAAGCTAAATCGTCCTGATGTCCTAACATAATGCCTTTATCTATGCGCATTTCTAAAGTAGAGAAAAACTCAACAGTTTCTTTTGTAGCTTTTGGGTCAGACGGAGAAAACGATTGCTCGTTTTGTTTTTTTTGTGAGTTGCATGAAAGCAGGAAAAGTACCCACACAAAAATGAACGCGTTTATTTTTATTGGCTTCATATAGAATTTATATAACAGGCAGTCGAAATTTAATAGTAGTGTTCGTTTTTATCTGACGTTTTTTATTGTAGGTTATTATCAGAACCTACCCAACCCGGATTTTGAGTCAATATACCATTTGACAAATTAATCTCTGTTTGTGGAATGGGCAAAAAACCACCGGTTTCCGGACGAAAGGTTATCGTTTTTGTTGTAGCTAATTTACGATTGTATATCGGAATGTTTGTCTGGTTGGTTGTTATCAGACTCTCATCTTTCCAGCGTAGCAAATCATAATACCTGACTCCTTCAAATGCCAACTCAAAACGGCGTTCTTTCTTTATATTATCCAATGTTACCGGCACCGATGTAAGTCCCACCCGGGCTCTTACCTTGTCTAAATAATCCTGGGCATTAGGGGCTCCTAGCTCAGCTGCCATTAATAATACATCTGAGAATCGAATGATAATAAGATCTTCAATATTATCCCTCATATAGTCGGTTCCGGTCATTTTGTAAAAACTGTAACTGAAATTTTTAACTGAAGTTTTAGTAGTATCTGCCCAAATATTGATCGGAATGTATTTTTTATTCCAGTACATTGTTTCATCCATCAAATTATCACCTCCTTTAATATATGACTTTAACTCAGTTTTATCAGCAGCATTTAGAATAGATCCTTTTTTTCGAATATCGTTGTCATCCCACTCTTGCCAGATTTTAGGATTCACAGTTCCCATTCCCCAACCCACACCAAATGGGAAGGTGTTTTTGTTGCCAAGCGGTTGCCCTCTGAGTCCAAAATAAAGACAATATTGATTGCTTTTTTGTTGTGGCGAGTACCAGTCATTTGCTAAAGCCGAGTATTTAATGGCAAATACCGTTTCTTTACTTCCATCACCGACCCAACTCAGACCATTATCAGCAGTATATTTATAATCCTTAATATAGGAATATGCCCAAATATTTCTAAAATCATCAACCAACCCATGTCCGCTGTTTTCTATACAATCGGTAATCCATCCAATTACCTGTTGTTTTGTAATGGTTCCGCCATCAGTCAGAGGCAGTGTCTCGGTTTGATAATATCCGGTATAGAATAAGAATACACGAGCCATAAGTGCTTCGGCTGCCCATTTTGTTACACGACCCAAGTCTGTTTTCTGATTAATGTCCTGATATTTAACCGATGGCAACATCTCAATGGAGGCTTTTAAATCGGATGCAATAACAGCATATGTCTTTGAGGCAGGGCTTTTGGGAAGGTTGACCGGTTCAGGAGTGACCACCAAAGGAACCTCACCAAACATCCGCGAGAGGTCAAAATAGAAATAGGCTCTCAGGAAACGAACCTGCCCTTCAATTTTATTCCTGCTTGTGATACTGTCCCATTTTATATTATCTAATTTTGAGATAAGAAAATTACTGCGAAAAACACCAAAATAATAGGCTCTCCAGGAGTTATCGAACATATCATCGTCCGATTTTTTGAACTGGTCAATCGCCTTACACGATCGGTCATTAGGACCTCCACCACCAAAACGATCGTCTGACATCAACTCTGAAGTCATAAAACTACTACTCAGCGGATCCGGACGTCCAAGGATGGAATAAACACCAGTCAAAAGTTGTGAAGCATCAGAAGGCGTTTGAGGGTAGTTGCTGGTATCTTTCTTTGTTAAGTTTGTTGTATCTAAAAAGTCCTCACAACTAACCAGCAAACTGGAAATTAGCAATAAATAGAATATTTTTTTCATTTGTGTATAATTTTTTTCATATCAGCATTAACCTGAAATTCATCAAGTTAACAACCAATAAGGTTTTTATTTTATATTTAGAATTTTATATTGCAACCAACCATAAACGAGCGTGCACTTGGATAGTACCCCAGATCGATACCTGACGCCCATGATTCTCCGGCATTATATCCAACTTCCGGATCCATTCCCGAATATTTGGTAAAGGTGAAAGCATTCTGAACTGTTCCATAAAATCTCAACTGTGAAACAGGGAGAGATTTGAAAGTCTTTTTTAAATCATATCCCAGTGTAATGTTGGTTATTCTGAAATAATCACCGTTTTCGATGTATAAATCAGAAATATAACCGTAATTTATACTACTGCCATTCACTGCGGGTATCCTGTTTGAAGTACCCTCGCCATTCCAGGCTCCCAAAATATCCGTAGTATAATTATTGAACGGTTTGTTTGTCCAGTTTCGGTACGATTTCGCAATCTGGTTTCCGGCAACTCCATATCCGGTAACTGAAAGATCAAAACCTTTGTAACCTAAGCTAAGAGTAACACCGTAAGTAACATCCGGATGCGGGTCACCAATCATGGTTTTGTCGCCTTCATCAATTATTCCATTTTTATTTAAATCAAGGAACTTTACATCTCCCGGCTTTGCCGAAGACATGATTTTATTTCCATTTGCATCTACATAGTGGTCTATTTCAGCTTGATTTTGAAAGATTCCATCGGTTTTATATCCTACGAAGTATCCGATCGGGTAACCCACCTGGGCACGATATAAATAAGATGTATTAGGCGATAAAATACCTGAAACGCCATCAATATATCCATCTTTATTATTGATACTTAAAACTTTATTTTGGTTGTAGGTAACATTCCCATGTATTCCATAGGTAAAGTCTCCAATCTTATCATCCCAGGTAAGTAGGGTCTCCACTCCGCTGTTCATCACATCTCCTCCATTTACATACGGGGAGCCCGTACCCCATATTGCCAATCCGGTAGGTTGAACCAACCAGTCCATGGTTTTCTTTTGATACCAGTCAAAGGAAAATCCCAACCGATTGTTTAAGAAGCGGGAATCAAGGCCCAGGTCAACTTGACGCGAAGTTTCCCATTTAAGATTCGGGTTTGCAATTAAATCGGCATAACTGCCATAGGTTGGTGTTGATTGAGAGGTCCCAAAATAATATTCTGCCGCATTTGAAGCATTACCATTTGCTATGGAACTCAGATAGCGAAAGTTAGGGATATTACAGTTTCCGTTTTCACCCCAGCTTGCCCTCAATTTCAATTGATCTGTAAAACTTTTTAAATTTTCGAAAAATGGTTCCTCGGTAATGTTCCATCCTGCTGAGAAGGAAGGGAAATAGCCCCAACGATGCCCGCGGGCAAAATTGGAAGAACCATCGGCACGCATGACAGCACTGGCCATATATCTTCCCTTGTAGTCGTAATTCAACCTGCCAAAAAATGACTCAATTCCACCTTGACCCCAGGGAGCACCACTTAGCGAAACGTTGGTAATTGAATTTACATTTGACAAATAAGCATATTCGAAACTATCAAAATTTGAACCTTTATTAGTACCACTTATATCCTCTCCTAATCCCCATTTCTCAACAGAATTACCGACAAGCGCATTAAACTTATGGTTGTTGAACAGTGTAAAATCATAGTTCAGGGTATTATCCCAACTCCATTGCAGCCCATTTCCGGCACCTTGTGACACATTGTCCAACGTTGAAAAATTAACTGTACTTAGGCTGTAAACAGGAATATACTGTCTGCTGGACCAACCGTTATAAGCGTATCCGAAGTTGGTCTTGAATTTCAAGTTTCTTATTGGCTGAAGGGTCAGATAGAAACTTCCACGGGCGGAATAGTTTTTACTGTTTACCCGGGAACGCAGGATGTCCATTTCAGCAAGTGGATTAGTGGATTCATAATCCAGGCCGGCAAGCGGCGTATGATAAGTCCCATCTGCATTATAAACCGGTAGCAGTGGGTTCCCGGCTAAAGCGTTACGAATATCATTCCAGTAAATACTGCCTGTCCCCATTCCAAGGCCACTGCTGTTTACATAACCCATGGTAAATGTTTCTCCGAATTGTAACAGGGTTAGTCCGTTGCTTTTTATCAAATCATGATCCGAATTCATACGAGCGGTATATCTCTCGTATTCAGACTTGACATCACTGTTTTTTAGCCCGATAATAGGACTTTGGGAAGTGTATGAAAAACCGAATGAATACCTTGACAGTTCGTTTCCGGACATTATATTCAAGGATTGGTTTTGCATGGGAGCATTTTTCAAAGTCATCTCATCAAGCCAGTTTGTACCGGTGAATTCTCCGTTATCAACTTTGGCAAGAATATCACTGGGAACATTACTATCAAAGTATGCGCGGTTGTATCCGGCTTGGTCCAGTACGCTGAGGTATTGCTTGGCATTCAGCACCGCTGTTTTTTTTGCAATGTTTTGCCAGCCCCAGTAACTATCGTACTGAATGGACGCTTTTCCTTTTTTACCTTGCTTGGTTGTAATCAATATTACTCCGTTTGAAGCACGGGCGCCATAGATTGCAGACGATGCTGCATCCTTCAGGACATCGATAGACTCAATATCATTCGGATTCAATAAGTTTATGTCACCATTTGGAACACCATCAATAATATAAAGTGGATTTGAGTTGCCAATGGTACCCAATCCCCGGACAGTAACTTTAAATCCGTCACCCGGTTTTCCACTCTGCTTTATGATATTGACGCCCGGTGTCTGGCTTTGAAGAGCTCCCAGGACATTAACGGTACTTAGTTTTGTAATGTCATCACCTTTTACCTGTACGGTTGCACCGGTAATCAGTTTTTTCTTTTGAACACCATAACCGACTGCAACAACCTCGTTCAACAGATTTGTCGATTCCTTAAGATCAATGTTAATGTTCTTCTGATTTCCGACTTTCAACTTCAGGCTTTCGTATCCCAAATAGGAGATTTCGAGTTCTGCACCTTCGTTGACAGTTAACGAGAAATATCCTTTCACATTTGTAATTGTACCGTTCTTTGTCCCTTTTTCGAATACATTTGCTCCAATCAAAGCCTCATTTCCGGAACGGACAATTCCTGTAACGATCGTTTTTGATTGTGCAGATACAAGAATTGAGGAAAAAAGTAAAAGAAAAACACATAGCATCTTGCCGTGTTTCTTTACTTTTAAAGTAACTTCATTGTGTTTCATAATAAAAAATATATGATTAGTAATTATTTTGTTTCGATTAAAAAACATGAAAATTTTAGTATTCAAAGGTATCTTTTTAAAATAAAAAATAGTTGTAAATAAAACAATAGTCCTTTCGTATTGGCGTATTTTGTTGTAAAAATGTAGCAGAGAGTTAGACTATTGTCGCGTCTGGATTATTTGACCATTTTCAACAAAAAAAGCATTATATTTGTAAGTAGAATTTTCATGTAATAATTCTAATACAAAATCTTATAATTTGAAATTAGGCATGTCTAAAAAACTTTTTAGTTTGTTTGCAAAATTGTCGACAACCCAACAGGCAAATCTTATCTTATTCATTGTTCTGTTGTTTAGTATTAGTCTAAATGCAAATACAGACAAATTTTATGGCATAAAAGACAAGTTGTCCAATAGTCATGTCAATAATATTTACCAGGATAGGCATGGATACATTTGGGTTTGTACGGATAACGGATTAAACGTTTTTGATGGCTCGGACTTTAAAACATACTATCACAGGCAAAACGATAACACTTCACTAATAGACAACTCGGTTTTATCTGTCCTGGAAGACCGAAAAGGAAATTTCTGGGTAGGCACAACCGCTGGGTTGCAATTATTCAACCGGGATACCGAACGGTTTACAACCATTCATTTTTCTTATCCCCGCGTAACAGACTTTAGCTATTTTAGCTGTATCCTTGAAGATAGCAAGGGGAATATCTGGGTTTCAACAAGCCGGTCGGGGGCAATATGTCTTCGTGCAGGAAGCCATCAACCCATATATTACATGCAAACAAACAGTAATATTTGCAGCAACAAAATAAACACACTATTCGAAGACCGTTTTGGCAGCATTTGGATTGGATCACAGGACAATGGAATAAGCATTCTCAATGTTCAAAATCACACCTTAGTTAATTACTCCTGTAATCCATCTGATGGAAATTCATTATCCAGCAATAAAGTTTTTTCTATCCTCGAAAATTCCGATGGGAATATTTTAGTCGGTACTATTGACGGAGGAATAAATCTTTTTAGCTATTCCCTGCAACGCTTTACTCGCAATTACATCCCTTCTGGCAATGTAGTTTTTACCATGAAAAGAGGCAACAAAAACAACTTGTGGATAGGTACTGATGGATTTGGATTAAAAAGCTACGATTACAACACAAAACAAATTACGACATACGAAACAGATTTAAACACGGTTGATTTACGGAAAGCGAAAGTTCATTGTGTTTTACAGGACAGTCAGGGTAATTTGTGGATTGCATTGTATCAGAATGGCATCTTAATGATTCCTGAAAAGAAAAAAGGTTTCCGGAATATTGGCTTTAATTCCTTCTATCCCGAAAAAAGTATTGGCAGCAAGTGTGTCCTTAGCGTTTTGGAAGATAGTTATGGTAAGGTTTGGGTGGGTACCGATGGCGATGGTATCTACCGGTTGGACTCCCAGCAAAAGGTCGAAAAGCACTATATCAATGAAAAACTGAATGCCAGTGTTATTATTTCAATTTTCGAAGATAATCAAAAAAGAATATGGATCGGAACTTATTTGTATGGATTGTTTCTGTACAATAGAGGTTCTGATAGCTTTCAGAAAGTTCCACTCGTTGTTGACGGGAAGGAGGTTAAGGATATAAACATCATTAAAGGAGACAAAAATGATAATCTATGGATTGCCACCAATGAAAACGGATTATGTAATTACAATCCAAACACAAAACAAATCAGAAGTTATACATACGATTTACTGAAATCAGGCAACCAGATAGCAAGTAATTCGGTTCAAGCAATATTACTGGATAACAATTTTGTTTGGATTGGGACAAGTAGTGCCGGGCTTAGCTGCCTGAATATCAAGACAAACACTTTCTGTGATTACAAAAAAGAAAATGGGAAACTAAATAATAATAACATTACTGCAATCATTCAGGATAAACAAAATAACGTCTGGGTAGGAACCAAACAGGGATTACATTGTATAAACCGGAGGAACAAAACGGTGAAGTTATATACGGAGACTGATGGTTTAGCCAATTCCTCAATTACCGGAATTGAGGTGGACAAACAAAATAATCTGTGGATTAGCACCAGCCTGGGGTTATCCCATTTCAACCGGAAAAATAATAGTTTTATCAATTATTATGTCAGTGATGGGTTGATGAATGATGAATACAGGAGAGGAGCTTATTTCCAGTCAAAATCAGGAGAACTGTTTTTTGGTGGAACGGAAGGACTCAGTTCTTTTTTCCCTTTCAAAATTGAAGAACCTGCTCATTTAAAAAATCTTGTTTTTACCAATCTTTTTATCTACAACGAAAAAGTAGAAGTTGGGGAGAATTCGTATTTAAAGAAAAATATCAATGCGGAAGAAGAAATATTAATTGATCACAATATCAAAAGTTTTTCATTGGGTTTTGTAGCTATCGAATACAACAACCCGGGCAAGGTTGTGTATCAGGTTAAAATGGAAGGCTTTGATAACGAATGGAAAACCCTGCCAATGGGAAATAAACTGGCAACCTACACAAACCTCAAATACGGGACCTACAAATTTCATGTTAGAGCTTATTTCCCGAATTCAGTGCCAATTGAACGAAGTCTGACCATTGTGGTTCTGCCTCCATTCTGGCTGACCTGGTGGGCAAAACTTATTTACTTCCTGATTGCTTTAGCTTTTGGTTATTGGGGTTATAAAAGAATGTTACGCAGAATGGAACAACAAAAGCAAGATTTGCAGAAAGAAAATGAAAAACAAATCATGCAATCGAAATTGCAATTCTTTACCGATATTTCCCACGAAATTCGTACTCCGCTAACACTCATATTAACTCCTATTGAGAAACTGATTAAAGAAACCCCCGAAGGAGGTTTGCGAAATACCTATAAGCTTATTAACCAAAATGGGCAACGGATCCTTCGTTTGGTGAATCAAATTATGGAAATGCGTAAATTGGACAGAGGCCAGGTAAAATTATTGACAACCGAAACCGACGTACAGACCTTTATCAGAGAGATCGTATCTTCATTCGAAAATGTGATTGCAGAACGAAAATGTGAATTCAACCTGGAATTTGAAAATGATTTGCCCAAAGTCTGGATCGATCATGAGAAAATGGATAAAGTGATTTTTAATATACTATCAAATGCCTTTAAATATACCCCCAAAGGGGGAAAAATAAGCCTGGAAGTAGATACTTATCAGGATGATTTGCGTATCCGAATAGCTGACTCGGGTCCCGGAATCCCTATCGACCAGCGTGATATTATCTTTAATCGTTTTTACCAAATTCAAAACGAGAGCAATTATAATAAAATCGGTACCGGTATAGGATTGCACTTATCCAAAAGCCTGCTCGAAATTCATCATGGGAAAATTTATGTGGAAGAGGGCTCTTATTCCGGAGCCTGTTTTGTAATTTGCATACCATTAAACAATAGCTATTTGCACGCAGATGAAATGTCGCATGTTCAGGCAACAGTAAACCTGGCCAACCTCATTCAACCATCCTTGAATTCAGACTTGCAGGAAGAGTCGGAAGAAAAAAGGAATTTTCAGTTAACCAACCGGCATAAATTTAAAGTCCTGCTGGTTGAAGATGATAAGGATATCAGAAACTATATTACAACTATTCTGTCAAAAGAATATCAAATAATACAGGCAGAAAATGGCAATGCCGGGCTGGAGCTGGCTATTCGGGAACTGCCGGATTGTGTTATTACCGATGTTATGATGGACGGGATAGACGGGATAGAACTTTGTAAAAAAATTAAGACTAATGATAAAACCTGCCATATCCCGGTAATCATATTGACGGCTAAAACATCGATCGAACAACGGGTTGAAGGCCTCGAAGTTGGAGCTGATTCTTACATTCCTAAGCCGTTTAATATCGATCATTTAAAGATCCGTGTAAGCAAACTGATTGAACTTCGGCAAACTATTAAAAACAAATACGAAGGTAAATATGTAATACCTCAGGAGCAAATAAAGATAAAATCAGTCGATGAGAAATTGCTCGAAAAGTTCGAAAGTATTGTAAAAGAACAATTAGATAATCCGGATTTGTCAATTGAAATTATCAGCCAACAAATAGGAATCAGCAGGTCGCAATTACAACGAAAGCTGAAACAGGTAACAAATCAAAACCCCAGCGACTACCTGAAAACTATGAGATTGCGATATGCAGCCATATTGCTGACAAGCAAAAATTTGTCTATTTCGGAGGTCACTTATGCCTGCGGATTTGCTTCCCTCTCCCATTTTTCAAATAGTTTCAGGGAGTTTTATGGCATGTCGCCCAGCCGGTATGTGGAAATAAACAAGAACATAACACCTGAAAAGGAGGAGCTGACATAAAGATCTGAAAAGGTTAAACCTATACCAGCCAGCTTCCCGGAATGCCTGTCTCCGATCAGGTCTGTAATTATCAGACATGATGAGCGACAGGCTTTTTTGTGTTATCTTGCAAAAGGGAAACGACCGGAAGCTCAATTTCTCATAAGCGGTAATTCCATGATATTCCTGAAAACGTATAGTATCGCATTACCGGTCTATGAAAAGATAGGTTCTCTTCTTTTTACAAGATACGATAACCCATTATTCCTACTCTTTCCGGGTAATACGTAAGCTGTAGGAATAGAATATTGCCTCCTTCCATTTCCGGCCTGTTTCCTGTAGATAGGGTTACAAAAAAGCAAACAAAATTCAGGTTAATTCATAAATAAGTGGATATAAATAAGTAGGTGGAATAACTAAATGCCCTGTCTTATATACCCGGACAATCTCTGTTGAGTATTGATCCGGCACCCGGCTATCGGACGAAGTTGGAGGGACGTTGAAGTTGATCCCTATCCGGATTCCAACTCGTTGACTGATGTTGTTTCATTTCTGGTCCTTCATCCCCGGGGAGTATCCTCTTACTTCAGTCTTCCCTCAGCCGGGGTTCATTCTCTGTATAGAGACAGTTCAATGGGAGTATAGAGAGGGTTTCGAGGGGGTTCAGTTAGGTATACCTCATTGAACCCTCACTGAACTCCCTCTGAACCCCCTCTGAACCCTCACTGAACCTAAACTAAAATAATACCAAAATAAGACTGCACCAGGACTGGAAGTACTCCCTCTTTTGAAAAGGAAAACCTTATTTTTCTTTTACTTTTCCCCTCGTAGAAAATTGAACGCCCTACGAATCTTCCCTTATTTCCTTTTATGAGGGAGGAAAAATAACAGCGGGCACTGTATACTTCCAATTACTTAATGTCATATCATTCAACTTAAAGTTCAATAAGAATAGAACGCTGATTTACGCAGATATAGGAGATATCCCTGAACTGGTAGCGAACAGATGGCAAATCAAAGGCGGAGTAACCGGATCGGAATGCAGGATTCCGGGTAATAAACACAGAGGCTCGTGCCGTTGCGGGACAACTAAACAGGTTCCTGAGATGAAGCCGGAATTGGACTCTTTCTTTATGATAGCCAATTTTTGAATAATTCAATTTCACTCCAACTTTAATCTAACCTAGTCGCTCCGGAATACTA
>JAUZOM010000053.1 GCA_030706465.1 Bacteroidota bacterium
AAAAGGGTTGAAAAATAAAACCGGCGATAGGATTGTTAGGTCATACCGCCGGTTGCTTTTTTAGGATTGATGTTGGCCTGTATACTTACAGCAGTTCCACGCTGCGTTTTACAAAGTTAGCCAGGGCTTCGCCTTTCAGCATATTGCTGGCAAGGAGAGCCAAATCAATCAACTGACGTACTTGTTTGGTTTCACCGGCAAACGATTTCAATACTGCTTTTTTATTATCGGTAAGTTCATCCAGCTTCTTCTGCAGGTCTTCCAGTTCGGCTTTTTCGGCAGCAGGTATTTCTTCGTCCTTTTTGCCTTTGTGGTTTTCCTTCAGGGTATCCTGTTTGCTTTTAACTTCAGCAAGTTCTGTTGCTATCGGAGCAACTGCCGACCCGCAGGCTGCTTCCTCGTCTGTCAGCAATTTTTCGATCAACGGATGGGCGGTATTTACCACTAGGTTGAAACTGTCGGGCATTTCACCATAGAAATTCATCATGCCACCCTGCAATGCCGACATTTCCTTCATACGGCGCATAAATTCGTTTTGGGTAATGAAAACGGGGCTCGTGGTTGGTGCCAGTTGCTCAAAGGTGACGATAAAGTTTGTTTTGTCCAATGCCGGTATTTGTGAATCGAACACGGTAACCAGCGCATCACGTTGGTCGTCGGTCAGGGATACTTTGGCAGCATCGTCCTTCTGGATAATTTTATCAATCACGTCGCTATCCACCCGGACAAAACGGGTTTTCTCGAATTTCTGTTCCAGCTGGCTGACCACGTGTACGTCCAGTTGCCCGTCCATAATCAGCACGTCATAGCCTTTATCTTTGGCATGTTGGATGTAGCTGTATTGTTCGTCGCTGTTATTGGCATAGAGATAAATCAGGTCGCCGTTTTTGTCTTTCTGGTTTTCACCGACCAACGATTTGTATTCTTCAAAGGTGAAGTATTTGCCGTCAATGTTTTTAAGCAATGCAAACTTTTCGGCACGTTCGTAGAATTTCTCGTCGCTCAGCATGCCGTATTGGATGAAGAGTTTCAGGTTATCCCATTTCTCTTCGAATTGGGGACGGTCGGTTTTGAAGATTTCATTCAATCGGTCGGCTACCTTTTTGGTAATGTGGCTCGAAATCTTCTTTACATTGGAGTCGCTTTGCAGGTAACTGCGCGATACGTTCAACGGAATGTCCGGTGAATCGATGACTCCGTGTAATAAGGTGAGGTATTCGGGTACGATATTTTCGACGTGATCGGTAACATACACCTGATTGCAATACAACTGGATTTTATTGCGTTGCATTTCGATGTTATTCTTGATCTTCGGGAAATACAGGATGCCGGTGAGGTTGAACGGATAATCGACATTCAGGTGAATGTGGAAAAGGGGTTCTTCCGCCATTGGATTAATTTCGTGGTAAAAGGCCGTGTAATCTTCCTCTTTCAGGTCGGCCGGTTTGCGTGTCCAGGCCGGATTGGTGTTGTTGATAATATTATCCTGGTCGGTCTCCACGTTCTTGCCATCTTTCCATTCTTTCTTTTTACCAAAAGCAATTTCAACCGGCAGGAATTTACAATACTTGGTCAGCAATTCCTGAATTTTGGTTTCTTCGAGGAAGTCTTTGTTTTCATCATCAATGTGGAGCACGATTTCTGTTCCCCGGTCGGCTTTAATGGTTTCTTCCAGCACATATTCCGGATCTCCCTTGCATGACCAGTGTTGAGCGGTGGTATCATCCTTGTAGGATTGTGTGAAAATCTCTACTTTTTTGGATACCATAAACGACGAGTAGAAACCTAAACCGAAATGTCCGATAATGGCTTGTGCATCGTCTTTGTACTTTTCAAGGAACTCTTCGGCACCGGAGAAAGCAATTTGATTGATATATTTATCAATTTCGTCGGCCGTCATACCGATTCCCCGGTCGGTAATAGTCAGTGTTCCTTTCTTTTTATTCACATCCACCCGCACGGTGAGGTCGCCCAGTTCGCCTTTAAAGTCAGCCACGGCAGCCAGTGTTTTCAGCTTTTGTGTGGCATCCACTGCATTCGATACTAATTCACGCAGAAAGATCTCGTGATCACTGTACAAAAATTTCTTGATAACGGGGAAGATATTATCACTCGTTACCCCAATGTTTCCTTTGCCCATTGTTCGTTATAAGTTTATTAGTTGATTATGTTAATTGGTTGATTGGTTCTGCCGGGGCGCAATATGTCTTTGCACTCCGACTTATTGGTATCACGGGAACAGCATTAAGCAAAAAAAGTGCCAAGGGAGGGAGGGTGACAGAATGACAGGGCCGTAAAGGATTATAGTGTTGACGCTGACATGTCTTCGACGATGTCAGGTCTGTGGGTTTAGAAAAGCAATCGGCTAAACTCACTAACGGAGTTCAGCCGATTGCTTTTTAGTTGTAGGCAGGAGATTGTTTTGTCACGGTTTGCTGGCTAATATCAGCGTTAGACAGCTTCAGTTGCTTTATCGAAATAAGAATCTCGGTTTTGCTATGCTATGTACTCCCCGCGTTTTGGCATTAATAGTGGAAATGGGTGCACTATTTGGAATATATCTCCATTGCATAAACGATGTAACAGTGTTCGAATTAGTTTCTACAGTAGTGCTAGTTGTTGGGGTTTTGGAATAGGATTCTATGTATGTAATTTCATTCCAACCTTTTTTGAATATAATATTGTTATTTGATGTATAATTATAAGTAATACCATTGTAAGAGCTTACATAAGTTTCTGTTCCTATTATGGTAAAAGCCCTGTCGGAATACAAAAATTCAGAATCAGAGAATTCTGCTTTAGTACTGTCAATTAGATTGTAGTAGCCTTTGGTTACAGTACCGGTATTGATTCCACCTTTATAGGCAAAAAATCCATCCATATATCCAATCATTGCTGCTGTGTCACTAACAACTACTCCGCTGGGAGAAGTCCCTATCTTACTCAAAATAGGTTTGGTTAAAACTACCGAAAATTTTCCACTTGATGATACGGCACTTTTGCCTAAAATAATACTATCTTTAATAACATTTTGATTATCAACGATACAATTATAAGCTTTAATGAAATCAATCCGGTTTGAATCATTCACAATCGTTCCGCTAAATGCTCCATCGCTGTTGATAGAACTACTCACACCCATTGATACATCACTTTTTTGGCAGCCGTAGAAAGCAGCCACTAATATCATTACACTAATTCTGAAAGTTGTTTTCATAACTCTGTTTTGTATTCTAGGTTATTCCGTGATTTGTATAAAGAAAGGTGTAAGAACTTTTACTCGCCCCTACTAATTTAATAATGCTGTTGAGCGAGAGCAAAAGTATTAAAACTATTTTAAACAATTGATAACATTATGAATATTATTTTGGCAATCTAAAATTTATTGATCTGATTGATTTCGTGATTTATAATTTTTATCTATTTGTAAAAAGGTTTGTTGACGCTGACATGTCTTCGACGATGTCAGGGTAGCGATTGTATGATATCCAATCATGGTGTTTGCACAAGGCAGCTTCCATGCTTGGGAAGGCTGTTTTATCTTGTTGACTCTTTTTTATCTTATTCTAAGAACAAGTTGTTATTATTATTTGTTGTACAATCACTTACCTTTTTTAATCGGATCCGGTATATAATAGATGCTTTACAGGACGCGTACACATAATAAAAATAAATTAATAATTAAAACAACTGATTATGAAAACAATTAATTACATTACTTTTTTTGTGCTTTTGATACTATTAGCTTCATGCGCAACAACGGTTAAATTCCCGGTATCAACCCTTGCACCTGCTGCAGATGGTTCGGTAACCATAACGAAAGATCAAAATAATAATTACGTCATTAACATGAAAGTAAAGTATTTAGCAAGCCCGGATAGACTGGTGCCTGCAAGAAAGTGCTATGTAGTCTGGTTGCTGACAAATAGTGGAACCAATATCAACTTGGGGATGTTAATAGGAGATAAAAATAATAATGCATCCTTTAAAAGTGTAAATTCTTCAAAACCTATTCAGATTTTTGTTACTGCCGAAGATGCGGGGGATCTGAGCTTTCCGGGAAATCAGGAATTATTCCGGACAGAAACCTTGAAATTGAAATAACTATTGTGAATTTTCTGCTTTGCGCTTGAAGCTGCAGGCACTCATGGATGCTGGCATGTCTTGGACGATGCCAGCATTTTATTGGATGTCTGAAACCTACTTGACCTGCTTGTATCTGACAGCACTCAAAATAATCCTATCAATCCTCAAAAAATCACTATTTTACTTTCGCCCGGTACCAGTTTTGTGAAAAATATCGTATCTTTGCGCGCGAAAATATGATGTTTAAAAAAAGAAAACTGTAATTTTATGAATGTAGTTACAAAAACCATCACATTGGGTGATGGACGTACCATTTCAATTGAAACAGGGAAGTTGGCTAAACAAGCCGATGGGTCTGTAATGGTTCGCATGGGTGATACCATGCTGTTAGCCACCGTTTGTTCAGCCAAAGACGCTGTACCGGGAACGGATTTTATGCCGCTATCGGTGGATTATAAAGAAAAATTTGCTTCTTCCGGTCGTTTTCCGGGCGGTTTCCTCCGTCGCGAAGGCCGTGCATCGGATTACGAAATTTTAGTTTCACGCCTTGTTGACCGTGCCTTGCGCCCGTTATTCCCTGATGATTTTCATGCTGAAACTTTTGTTACCGTAACTCTTTTCTCTGCTGATGGTATTGATATGCCGGATGCATTGGCTGGTTTGGCTGCTTCGGCTGCTTTGGCCGTTTCGGATGTTCCATTTAATGGTCCTATTTCCGAAGTCCGTGTGGCACGTATCAATGGTGAATTTGTTGTGAATCCTACTTTTGCCCAATTGGAAGATGCTGATATGGAAATCATGGTTGCTGCCACAATGGAGAATATCATGATGGTAGAAGGTGAAATGAAAGAAGTGAGCGAAGACGATTTGTTAAATGCAATGAAAGTAGCCCATGAAGCGATTAAGGTTCAATGCCAGATGCAACTGGATTTAATGGAAGCAGCCGGTAAAACGGTAAAACGTGTTTATTGCCACGAAGAGAATGATGAAGACCTTAAGAAAGATGTTTGGGCAAAAACCTATGATAAAGCGTATGCATTGGCTACTGCCTGCAACCCGGATAAACATGCACGAAGCGAAAACTTTGAAGCTGTATTAAACGAATATATGGCAAGTCTTGATCCGGAAGAAGCTGCAGCTAAAAAGCCGTTGGTCGCAAAATACTATCACGAAGTAGAGAAAGAAGCTATGCGTCGTTCGATCTTGGATGAAGGCAAACGTCTCGACGGTCGTAAGACTACCGAGATCCGTCACATCTGGTCGGAAGTTGATTATCTTCCGGGAGCTCACGGCTCAGCTGTATTCACCCGCGGTGAAACCCAGTCGTTGACTACCGTTACCCTGGGTACCAAAATGGACGAGAAACTGGTTGATGAAGCATTGATTCGCGGTAAAGAGCGTTTCCTGTTACATTATAACTTCCCTCCATTTTCAACCGGTGAAGCCCGCGCATCACGAGGTGTTGGACGCCGGGAAGTCGGTCATGGCAACCTGGCTTTGCGTGCACTGAAAAATATGATTCCTGACAATTATCCCTATGTGGTTCGTGTTGTTTCCGATATCCTGGAATCGAACGGTTCGTCTTCTATGGCTACCGTTTGTGCCGGAACATTGGCATTGATGGATGCCGGTGTGGCTATTTCAAAACCGGTTTCGGGTATTGCCATGGGATTGATTTCCGAAAATAAAGGTAAAAACTTTGCAGTTCTATCCGATATCTTGGGTGATGAAGATCACCTGGGCGATATGGACTTTAAAGTTACCGGGACAAAAGACGGTATTACCGCTACGCAAATGGATATCAAAGTAGACGGACTTTCGTACGAAATTCTTGAAACTGCATTGAAACAAGCTAAAATAGGTCGTATGCATATCCTGGGTAAAATTCAGGAAACATTGGCTGCCCCACGCGAAGATATGAAGCCCAACGCTCCCCGTATTGTGGTAATGTTTATTCCGAAAGAAATGATTGGTGCGATTATCGGCCCTGGTGGAAAAATCATACAAAACATGCAGGCTGAGACGGGTGCCGTCATTACCATTGAAGAAATCGGTGATCAGGGACGCGTTGAAATAGCCGCCAATAATAAAGCTGCCATTGATGCTGCCATTTCTAAAATCAAAGGCATTGTCGCTATTCCGGAAGTAGGCGAAACCTATCCTTCGAAAGTAAAATCAGTAATGCCTTACGGTGCATTCGTTGAATTTATGCCGGGCAAAGAAGGGCTGTTGCATATCTCGGAAATTGACTGGAAGCGTATTGAGACCATGGACCAGGCCGGGATTAAAGAAGGCGATATGATTGATGTGAAACTACTTGATATCGATCAAAAAACCGGTAAATTTAAATTGTCCCGCAAAGCCTTGTTGCCACGTCCTCCACGTGAAGACAAACCAAAAGCAGAATAATAATCAGTTGACAGTTGACAATTAATAGTTGACAGTTGGTGATTTTACAAATAAAAAGCTGCAATCCTGATCGGGGTTGCAGCTTTTTATTTGTAATAAAATTTGTAAGCCATAACGTCAGGCAGCTTTTAAGCGTCAAATTTATTTTTCAATATATTTGTCTTCTTTCTTTAGCTCGTCGATAAAACGATTCCAGGCAGCAGCCCGCTTTTGCTTGTTTTGAATACGGATACTATTGGTCCCCAGGTTATCAATCCAGTCGGGATACCCATCTTCAAAGTAAAAATGACCATCATTCAGGTTTAAATTCATGACCAGATCATTGATTATCGGAGATACTGCCGGCAAAGTTACAGTCGCAGAAAACAAGGAGTCAGTTCCCAAATAGCATCTTATCCGGTGGTATGATTTAATCTTTGAAATAGTCAGTGAATTGACAAAACAAATTTCACCGGTTGTCCCATTTATCCATTTAATATCATTTCCGGTAAAAAGAATTGTATCGTTCGGATTCGTTTCGGAAGCAGGGGATGCTTTAAAAGTCAATTCAGGTTTACCAAAAGAAAAAATTTCCCTGACATAATCGCAGGATGCCAACACGAACAGAAAGAAAACCGTAACCAGAAAGAACTTGACAGACTGTTTCATACTCATTGGGCTTTTAATTATTGTAAGAATAAAGAATCCTTTTATACCGTTCGCAAATAATACAGTCAAATTTAGACTCCGTTTCATTTGTCTGTTTATTTGTTTCGCTACGGCATTAATCACACCTGATATTCGTTGAAATTCAGTTTCATTAATGCAAAAATAAATAATCTGTTTCAGATTGTAACAAATATTGGAATAAATAGTTAAGTCGGTGGAATACTGGATGCCCTATTTTATACACCAGGGCAATCCCTGTTGGCTATTTATCCGGCACCCGGTCATCGGACGAAGTCAAAGGGTTGCAGAAGTAGATACTGATCCGGATTCCAACTCGTTGACGGATTTTGTTTCATTTCTGGTCCTTCCTCCCCGGGTGTATCCTCTTTCTTCGGTCTTCCTTCAGCCGGGGTTCATCCTCTGTATAGAGACAGTTCAACGAGAGTATAGAGAGGGTTTCGAGGGGGTTCAGTTAGGTCTACCTCATTGAACCCTCACTGAACCCCCTCTGAACCTAGAAGGTAATAAGACTGAAATACGGCCGAAATACGGTTGAACTCAGACTGAGAAAACTCCCTTTTTTGACTCCTGTTTTGAAAAAGAAGACCTTCTTTTTCTTTTGCCTTCCCCTTCGTGGAAAATTGAACATCCTGCGAATCGTCCCTTATTCCCTTCCAGTAAGAAGTAAAAATAACAGCGGGCACTGTATACTTCCAATTACTTTGATCGGCTTAGACACAACAAATGTGTTAGGAATCTGTGTCCTGATAATTATTTTCTACGTTAAGTATGACTACAGGTACGTTTTTTCTTTTTACTTTTGCAAGTGAACTTAAAATAAAGTAATTAAACGTTATTCTTATAGGACGTTTAACCTAATTTAGACCGATAAATACTTCTTCGATAATGAAAAAGATTAAACTTGTTTTTCCTCTTTTACTATTAAGCCTGTTGTCTGTAGCCGGGAATCCGGTGGATGATTTTGTTAATAATCCCCTTCTGGTGAATGCGAATGTCAGTTTGTTGGTTAAAGACTTAGCAACAAATAAAACGATATGCCAATTTCGCCCGAATAATAGCACGATTCCGGCTTCAACCATGAAACTGGTTACAACTGCTACTGCACTGGAACTCCTCGGACCAAACTTTTGCTTTGAAACCAAACTGGAAATTGACGGAACGATAAGCGCAAAAGGTGAATTGGACGGTAATTTATATATACGTGGAGGAGGAGACCCAACATTAGCGTCCGAACATATGGGGGATCCGGATTTCCTGACAAAATGGGTGGAGGAAGTAAAGAAAACCGGAATAAGAAAAATAAACGGTCAAATAATTGCCGATGGAAGTTTATATGACAATCAGGGCGTAAATTCCAAATGGACCTGGGAAGATATTGGGAATTACTATGCGGCAGGTGCTTACGGAATATCCTATATGGATAACACCTACCAACTGGTTTTACGTTCGGGAGTAGTGGGATCAACACCTGAAATTTTGAGGGTAGTTCCGGAAATCCCGGCATTGACCTTCGAAAATCAGTTGAAGAGTACCGAGATTGCATTTGATAGTGCGTATTTTTATGGTGCCCCGCATTCCTATTTGAGAAGTATTCATGGTGAAATTCCGGCAAACCGGTTGGAATATATTATTAAAGGGGATATTCCGAACCCCGGTTTATTGTTGGCTGAGCATTTTCAGCGGAAATTAATTGAGAGCGGAATCTCAATTAATCAGTTGCCTTCCGACGTAGTTTCGATGGGTACCGGGCGAAGAGTGATTTTGGTGCAAAAATCGCCTCCCTTAAGTGATATCATTAGAGAAACAAATGTACATAGCAACAACGGGTACGCCGAACAAATTTTCCGGTATCTGGCACTAACTAAGAATAAGGTAGCTTCTACAAACGGGGCATTACAGGTCGTCAGGGCATTTTGGAAGGCTAAAGGATTGCCGGTAGAACAACTTTTTATGTACGATGGTTGCGGACTTTCACCTGAAGATGCTGTGTCCTCTCAGTTTTTAGTGGACCTGCTTATCTATATGCAAACAATAAGTCAGAATAAAGAGTATTTCTTCAATTCGCTTCCTGTCTCCGGAAAAAGCGGAACGCTGACATCTTTTCTTGCGAAAACAGCATTGCAGGGTAAAGTCCATGCAAAAAGCGGAACAATTTCCCGAGTGAAATGCTATGCCGGATATATTGAGGGAGACGGGAAGAACTATGTTTTCTCTATCCTGGTTAATAATCCAAATGGCTCCTCAAAATCAGTCGTCAGAAAAATAGAGAAATTTTTATTGGAATTATAGTTAGCAGTTATAGCTAATGGAGATTGATGATAGAAGCTGAGTCCCCGTTAAAAATAAAGTTCATGAAGAAAAATTTATACGTCAAACAAACTTTGTCGACTAATGCGTTGAGTTGGGAAATGAACCGGGAAACGGCATTGCCGGAAGGATTTGTTGTATCTGCAAATTTTCAAACAGGTGGCAAAGGCCAACCGGGTAATTCGTGGGAGTCGGCGGAAGGCAAAAATCTACTTTTCAGTGTGTTGCTTCATCCGTTTCATATTCCCATGAATGAGCTGTTTTTACTGTCACAATTGGTGAGTGTTGCTATAAAAAGAACCTTGGACGAATATATTGCTGGCATTACCGTGAAATGGCCGAATGATATTTACTGGAATGAAAAGAAGCTGGCTGGAATACTGATTGAAAATTCATTGCTGGGAAATCAAATAAGGACTGTTGTTATTGGTATCGGACTGAATGTAAATCAGAAAGAGTTTGTAAGTGATGCCCCTAATCCGGTTTCTCTTTTGCAACTTACCGGTAGAAGGCAAAACCGGAAGCACTTGCTGCAATCCATTTGTCGCAATTTGATGGACTTGTATAACGAATTGGATAAGAATAAGATTCGTGAAGATTACGCAGCCTCTTTGTATCGAAAGAACGGTTTTTACCCATTTCAGGCAGAGAACGAACTCTTCCTGGCGAAAATCATTGAAGTACATCCCGACGGACAGCTCGAACTAGAGACAGATAAAGGGGAAAGAAAGGGCTTCTATTTTAAAGAAGTGAGATTTGTTATTTAATCTCTTTGGATAGATTCCCTGCCGTTTGCGGCGAGTAGAAACTATTCCCTGATACCCCGGCTGTCCGTGGCTCGGATTATTCATTTGTTGACTTGTAACTATCCTGACGTATAAAACGAAGCAAACTACACTAAGAAATCCAAAAGCGGAGTTCCTATTCTTTTACGTCCTCATAATCCACATATTCCCCTTCACTTTTATCAAAGATTTTCGATTTTCCCTTAGGCTGTTCAGCGTTTTGTGAATGTGAATCCTGTGTCGGTTGCTTGTGTCTCCCAAATGAGAAAAGCGACCGTAGGAATCCAAGGACGGACAAAATAATAAATAAGCCGAGAAAGAGAATAAAGAACAGTATAGCAAAAATGAAACTCATAACAAAATCAAAATAATTTAAAACACTTCTTTGGCCACCCGTTTCACGCTTTGAGTAGCCATCATGCTGTAAAAATGAATACTCGGTACGCCGAAGGCTTTCAGATCCTTAGCCTGATAGGTGCACCATTCAACGCCGACTTCTGCGGCCTCTTCATCTGTTTTACATTTGCGTAGTTCCTTGGCAAACTCTTCGGGAATATCGGTATGAAAAATCTTCGGTAAAACCGTTAACTGGTTAGCCAGCGTGATGGGCTTAATTCCGGGGATAATCGGTACATTGATTCCCAGTGCCTTGCATCTTTCCACAAAATCATAATACTTCCGGTTGTCGAAAAACATTTGGGTGACAAGATACTCTGCACCGGCGTCTACTTTTTGTTTAGCATAATATAAATCGGAGTCCATATTGGGAGCTTCGTCGTGCTTTTCCGGATAACAAGCCATCCCATAGGTAAAAGGAGCGACGGGATACTTCATTTTCGATCCATCCAAAAACAAACCTTGATTGAATTTGTTCACTTGTTCCTGAAGCTCAGTCGCGTTTTTATATCCGGTGGGTGAGAATTCCCGTTCATGTTTAGCCTTATCCCCGCGGAGTAAGAGCAGGTCGGTAATGCCCAAAAATTGTAAGTCAATAAGAGCATATTCTGTTTCTTCGGGGGTAAATCCGCTGCAAATAACGTGAGGTACCACAGCAATATGGTATTTATTTTGAATGGCGGCTGCAATGGCTACAGTCCCCGGACGATGGCGTTCGGCTACCTGTTCGAACAACCCATGGCCGTTTTCTTTGAACACCAATTCACTGCGGTGGGTGGTGATATTGATATATTTGGGATCGAATTCGCGCAGGGTATCAATGGTTTTGTATACCGTTTCAATACCGTTCCCTTTAATTGGGGGCAATAATTCGAACGAAAAAGCCGTTGATTTGGCAGTTCTAATCTTTTCTACAACACTCATCTATAATCCAAAATTAATAATTCACAATTCATAATTACGATTACCTCACTTTGTCCGAAGCTAAAGTTTTCTGCAAAAGTACAAAATTATTTCAAACCGGAAGTCACAGGGATATGATTGTTAACAAGCTATATTGAATTACAACAGCATTTAGTTGAAAAGACAAAAAATAATCTACCGCCGATTTCACAAATTCTTGCAGACCTTTTGTCCTTCGTTTATGGGTGAAATCAGCGTGAGTTCCTGTTTTATAAAGTCCAGGTTGTTATTTGATTTTCAGTACAAAACCAATATCACTGGTTTTTTTGGCTGGCAGTGTCACAGTTAGTCCCTCTGTTCCGGTCGCAAATTTCAGGTTTCCATTACCCAACATCTCAACTTTATTTACTTTGTCAGGGTGAAGCGGATTATTGTCGGATAACGATTTAATCATTATTTTCCCATCTTCAGGCCAACCAAGTACAATGGCGTAAAGAATACCTTTTTTCGTGGTGAAACGAATATCTTTTGCTGAATATTCTGTTTTTCCTTCGTTGAAACCTTGTGCGTTGATTGGATTGGAGCCGTCAGCAGAAGGACCTTCTCCGAATATTTTCCAAGGACGGGTATCGTAAATACCATCGCTGTTCACTGCCATCCAGGCACCAATTTCTTCAACCACTTTCAATTCTTTTTCGTCAATGGTTCCGTTTCCACGTACCGGAATGTTTAATAACAGATTTCCATTTTTACTTACAATGTCGGCAAGCATTTGAATAACTGTTTTCGCTGTTTTGTAGCGATTTTCATCGTACACCGAGCGCCGGTAATGCCATTCACCAATGCAAGTACATGTTTGCCATGGAATTTCCTGAATTTTATCAGGAGCTCCACGTTCTACATCCCATAGAATACACTTTTTCTGATCGGGGGTTAATATCTTTCCAAAAATCACCCCTTCTTGTTTGCCATTATGAGTTTTCATATTATGGTTGTAAAAATGGGCGGCAATACGCAGTCCTGCGTCACTGATTGGCCAAAGAGGCAGAGCTGTATCGTCGAAATAAAGCAAATCGGGATTGTATTTATTGACCAAATCAACGGTACGGTCGTAGAAATTATTGCAATATTTTACCGACGGCACTGTGACTCCATTGTCCCAGTTCCACTGACGGTGAATGCTTCCTAAGTTCTCACTATCGTCGCTTAATCGATGGTTTTGTACATATAAGTCTTGAGGATCAAGTCCTTCCCACCACTTTCCTTTGCCATCAGCTTTGGTCAGATTGCCATCGTACGGAATACCGGCTTTTGCTCCTGTCTTATCGGATCCCTGAGCCGTTTCATAGAACCTCCATGCATGAGCAGCATGAATACTTGCACCGAAGTAAAGGCCGTTATGGCGTGCCGCTTTTGCCCAGCCATCAATTATGTCTTTTTTAGGACCTATCTTCGCTGAGTTCCAGGGTTGATATTTGCTGTCCCACAGGTCGAAGTTGTCGTGATGATTAGCCATGGCAAAGAAGTAACGTGCTCCTGCTTTTTTGTAAAGTTTCACCAATGTTTCTGGATCCCATTTCTCAGCTTTCCATGCGTTGCACACATCTTTGAAACCATATTCTGATGGATGACCATAATTTTCCGTGCTCCATTTGTATTCGCGGCTCCCTTCGGCATACATGAATCGTGCGTACCAGTCGCCTTGTTCAGGTTGACATTGTGGCCCCCAATGCGCCCAAATACCGAATTTAGCATTCCGAAACCAGTCGGGCACTTTATATTGCTCTAATGATTTCCACGTAGGCTCAAAAATTCCGGTCGCTATGGGTTCATTTGCATCTTGTCCCAATGCTGCATTTGCCATTCCGAACATTGTAAATGAGAATAATAATACTTTGATAATGTGTGATATTTTCATAAAGTTTAGAAAATGATTAATGTGTCCTTTTTATTTCCACTAAAAACAAAGCGTAAAATTAATCATTTTTTTAATAGAAAGGCCTCTTAAATCCGCATTTAGCAATACAAAGAACAAAGCCTCACAAGACCGGAGCTGAATGAATGTAGTGAAATATCGGTCTCTGGTAAAGATTACTTAATGAACCTGAGTTCGGGATAAAAACTTTAACCATTCAGAAACGTACTCCGTCAGGAGTTATATATCCATAGAAAAACGGTATATATCAGGTCTTTTTTACGTAGGAGATGTACGCTTTACCAGGACTATCATTTAAAAATTGTCTTTCTTAGGATTTTTGTATAAAGGGATGGTGATCTCTTTTATGTTTCCTGCCACCTCCAGGCCGGCATTTCTTCCGGTGTCGAGTAAAATAATATTGTTGCTGTTTTTATCGAATAACTGGACATCAACCAAACAAGTCATACTTTCCTCGATACGTCCTTCCATTAAGCCCTGGATCGGGGAGGCAAGTTGAGTTTTTGCTTCGCGATGGGCAAGAATTTCCAGACGATAGTTTTTGTTCTCCATAATTATTTCTACCTTGTTGTGGTGGGCAAATGATTTAATTAGTCTGGAACCGTTGTAACTGGTGAATTGTATGAGACGGTTGTGAAGCCAGACTCCTGCAATAAAGCCTACAAAAGAACTTCCCAACCAGGGTATTTTTGCTACCGAGGCTTTCAGGGAAATACCCTGTTCGGTGAAATGATTGGTTTGCAACCAGAAGTAGGCCTTTGGAAAGGATCTACCCCAGTCTTTTTCCAGATATCCGCGTCCGTTGGTAAAATCGATAGATTCACCGTGAACGATCAGTTCTCCTTCAATTTTGTGATCCATGCTCAGAACTCCATGGTAACATTCCATAAAAGGAGCAAAGGTATAAGGTCCCATAATGCCGGGTGAATACCAGGACGTTGGCCAGGGTGAAAGATCAGAAAAGTTAACTTGTCCCGATTCTGCTGGTAAATCGAGAAGCATAGTCTCATTTGAGAAGAAATTCTGTCCTATTTCTATTCCAAATACCCCTTGCCGGGGGTGAAAATCAGTTGCCTCGAATTTATAATACTCCGAAGTCCGCTTTTTCCCATCGAGGACTTGCACGAAAGCTTGCTTCTCCCCATTCTTGTCCATGGCAATACCAGGAATGAAAGCGAAAGCTTTTGTCTCGCCGGCATTTACTATTTTGAAATACCATCCTTCAAAATAGCGTTTGGTTTTACCCCATCCCTGATATTGATCGGGATGAAATAGCGTTTGAGTACTCTTGAACATAAGCAGAATTGATGATGCATTGATAAATTGATTTGTTGATGAGTCATGCTGATGAATAGAAATTGCACGTCGATTTGCAAGCTACCACATTATTACCACATCATCACATTATCAACTATACGTAACGGAAGTCAGCTTTTCGGAGACTTCCCAAAGTTTACGCGCGCTTTCCTTATCATGCGCTTTCATCTTCGGGTGAACGGTTACCGGATAGCCCTTCATTTGGCGCTTTCCGCCAGGACCGTAGAATTCATTGGCGCTAGCCCCGGGATCTACCGATGCGCGAATTTCAGGCAAAGCACCCATGGATGGCGGTTGGAACATTCTGAATAGTATGGGCTGTAATAAACGGAAATACCACTTCTTAACCAAATGATTAGCCAGGTTGGTATCCGACAACCCCGGATGGGAAGCCAAGGAAATGGCGTCTATTTTGTGCTGTTCAAAAAAGCGTTGCAGTTCATAGGTGAATAAAAGGTTCGATAACTTGGAACGGCTGTAGGCTTTCGTTGGTGAATATCCGTTGCCATTCTCGTAAAGCAAATTATTGAAATCCATTTCTCCCCATTTGTGCGCCAGGCTGCTCACGTTTACTACACGCGATTTCGGAGTGTTCCTGAGTACATCCAGCAATAAGCCTGTCAGGGCAAAATGACCCAAATGATTGGTTGCAAGTTGACTCTCGAACCCATCTTTCGTAACGTTATAAGGAACCATCATAATGCCGGCATTATTCAATAATACATCGAGCCGGATATGATTCTTTTTAAAGTTGGATACAAAGTCCCTCACTGATTCTAAATCGGTTAAATCTAGTCTCATGACCGTAATGTCAGCAGAGGGAAGAAATTTTACGATTTGTTTCTTAGCATCTTCTCCTTTTGCCACTGTCCGGCAAGCCATGATAACGCTGGCTCCTTTCCATGCAAACGCTTTGACTGACTCAAATCCCAGTCCGCTATTTCCTCCGGTAACAATGATTGTTTTCCCTGTCAAATCGGGAATATCCGCAATTGTCCAGTTATTGGGTGTCATAATGTTAGTTATTTAGAAAGCCGCAATCTTTGTTAAGTTGATTTGAAACGTACAGGCATTAGAATTCTACATAATAGGCAAGCAATCCTAACACGATCAGCACAATGCCGGTGATTGATTTTTCATGATGGTCGAGGAAGTGTAGATTAAATTTATTTACTCCTTTTAATCCCAGGTATACCAGGGAAACCATGATCGACAATGTCATGATTAAATAAACCAACGATACAATCAGGATACCTATCCAACCCCGCGTGGCGGCCTGAAAATAATAGGCCTCAATTTCTATACAGGGCGAAAAAAATAAACCAATGCACAAGGTAAAAATGATGGCAGCTTTGGATTTCTTGTTTTTCAGCGCATCATCATCAATGTCAAAATGGTGATGATGCTGTGATGACCTGAAGTCCAATAATAAATAGATAATTCCAATTAAAAGTAAAATTAACGGTGCTGCTATTTTCGTAATATAACTGTAACTTTCAGACAATTTAATCCCTACAAATCCGACAATAATCCCCACCATAATGGTACTGAGCGTATGCGAAAATCCGGTGATTAATGTGGCGCCAATTGTTTCTCTGTTTGTCCATTTTTCTGTTTTGGAGATAGCTATTAAAGGAATCCAATGATTTGGAAATAATGGATGAATCAAACCTAAAAGCAAACTGCCTAAAAATAATTGCCACATCGTTTATTAAATTATTTTAAATAATACTTGTAATTAATTTATAACACGGTTAATGGTGTTTTGTTTAAGTTGGACGAAATGAGTTAATTCATTTCACGGACACGGGTATCGGGCGTAAGTTCCTTTTTTATCAGATCCGCATGCTCCCAAAGCAATAACCGGCTCCTACGGCCGACAGCCAATCCGGCTGTCCTGCCAAGCAATAAAGCCGGATAATAAGTGCAGGCAGCAATAATTTCGAATATAGAATAAGCGGACAAAGCCAGTGCAAGGTGGGGCAGGAGGGGGTTGAATTTATCCGCAGAAGTTGTTCCGATATCGATCACCAGGGGTTTATCGGTACGCCCGATTTCACCCGGAGGGATACTCTCCGATAAATCCAGAAACCGATAATCCATTAGTAGGTTGGAAATCTGGCTAATGTCAGCCGATTGTTTCACCGAAACAATTTCAGCCGATAAAATACCGTCGTAAAACAGGGTATGCGCAGGTTCTACAATTCCATCATCCAGGCTGAAGAAGTTCGTTATGAAGTTCTGTCCGTCCTGTTCCACTGCTGCCCGTCGAAGTATTTTTTCCGGCGAACAAAAAGTTAGTTGGCTCCCAATACGGATCATTACATCGGATGATTAAACCTTCTGTTTATATGTATCTTCTGATTGTGATACGGATCAAAGTTCATTTTAGGGGGCTTATACCCGGGGACGGCTTGTTCAACCACCATTCGCAGGCTGTCCTGTTTGCGGGAGTTAAATTCACGGAACAATGAAATGCTGTCGATCCGGGCATTCAATTTACCCCGATACATTTTGCTGGCCAGCAGTTCTCCTGAAATCGATTTAATTTTAAGCTTGCGGAATGCCTGAAAGCGGACGGTATACCGGCGAAGCAAACTGTCATTAAACGCTGTACGATATACGCTGTCGGTTTTCCCGTTCACGTAACTGATCCGGAATACGACCCGTGGCCTTTTACAGGAATCTTCAGGGGCAATACGCTGTAAAAACCGCAACACATACACATCTTTGTACATTAAGAAATTACCATCAAATTCAAAGTGCAACTGTGTCCTTGCAGAATCTTCCGTTAGCACATACCGGGTCCGTTTATTCCACAGGTTAATCCGCATTTTACTCAGGTCAAGGGTGTCTACCGGATGGTATTTCCCGTTTTTTATATCTTTTTGCAGGGACGTTAAATTGGCCAGTACTTTATCATAGATATCGCTGAATTCCCTCGGATTCTTTGTGTACCATACCAGGGAGGAATCAAATTGTGCCTGGGTGATCCCGTATTTTTTAAAAATGTACTTATAGTACGGCGCTTTTGTGTTATAATGGCTGCCGGTTAATCCGCTTTCATTCATGGTCGCATCGGTCTTATGCATTTCGGTCAGTACATTGGCCATCTTTCGCTGGCTCAATACGCCATCCGGCCTGCCGTTGCAAGATGATAGCAGCAACATGCATCCCAGCAAGAAAATCAGGTGACTAAAGAATTTATTCGGCAGGATCAACATGGCTTGTTTTTTTTGATTCAAGGCTGTCGTTCAACTCTTTTCTGTAGAATAGCAGAATAATGACCACCGCTACACTGATGGCTGAATCGGCAATATTAAAAACCGGACTGAAGAAAAGTGTTTCGCCGGCACTGTTGCGGATAATCGGAAAGTAAAGCATGTCTACCACTTTCCCGTAAAACAAGGAGGCATAGCCTCCACCATCGGGGAATAATGTGGCTATATGGCCGTAGCTGTCACTAAAGAGCTGTCCATAAAACAGCGAGTCAAGAATGTTTCCCGCAGCTCCTGCCAATACCAGCGAAATGGTCAGGATATATCCGGTACGAAACTGCTTTTTAATGAGTGTATGAATATAATATCCCAATGCAGCTACGGCGAAAATACGGAAAACGGTAAGAAATAGTTTACCGATGAATTCCATGCCGAATGCCATGCCGTTGTTTTCGATGAAGTAAATCTGGAACCAACTGAACACATTGATATGGTCACCCAGGGCGAAATGCAATTTGATATAGATCTTTAACACCTGATCAATAAACAATACCAGGAATATGAGTAGAATTGATTTTTTAGTTACCGACATGAGGCAGGAATTACAATTTAATAATTTACAAATTAATGGTCGTGACCTCTCCGAAAAAGTATTTTTTTGTACGCAGAGACACTAAAATAATACAGCTTAAAAAAAACAGCAGGTTAGGTCTTGACGTACCTTTTAATAATTAGATTTCTCGGAGAAGACTCGGGATTTACAATTTACAATTGTCTGAAAAACGAACCTGTAAATTATTTTAAATACAAATTCGGCAACAGACAAATGTCCCGTTGCCGAATTAAGTTATTATGTTCGATTATTTTTTCTCGTTTTTAGCTTCAATGCTCAATGTTGCATGGGGAACGGCGCGTAAACGTTCTTTCGGAATCAGTTTGCCGGTCTCACGGCAAATCCCGTAGGTCTTGTTTTCGATACGTACGAGTGCCGATTGTAAATGTTGTATAAACTTCATTTGGCGTTGGGCCATACGTCCCGATTCTTCTTTCGAAAGTGTGGCTGCCCCTTCTTCGAGCACTTTAAAAGTAGGTGAAGTATCCATTACATCATTTCCATCCAAATTGGTTATGCCATTTCGTAATGCTTCGTATTCTTTTTGTGCTTTTTCGAGTTTCTCGGTTATCAATACCCGAAATTCTTCCAGTTCTGCATCTGTGTATCTTGTTTTTTCGGCCATAATCATGAATTTTAAATGGTTTTTGTAGGATAATGCTCTAAAAACCCGGGTTTTTTACAACCTGTTTTTTTATTGCTTGCGAAAATAACTATTTAGTTTCAGTTGGACAATTATTTTATACTTTATTTTTTACAAGTTTTATTGTACTTTTTTCACGGATACTTTTACCGTGTACTCATCAAATTCAAGTTCAGTGGCATCTGTTAATTCGGTAGATAACAATACAGCGACCGCCAATGTTTGCGAAGCGATGTAATTTGAATATTCTTTTACGGCCTCGTTTATCTCTTCCCGGCTCTCAATTTCTACCGATATCTTATCAACAATCTCATATCCATTCGATTTCCGGATATTCTGTATGCGGTTTACCAACTCGCGGGCTATCCCTTCACGCAACAGGGCATCCGTTACGGTAATATCCAGTGCAACCGTCAGTTTTCCTTCATTGGCAACCAGCCAGCCGGGCATATCTTCCGTGATAATTTCCACATCTTCCAGGGTCAGTTCCACATCTCCCGAAGGCAGTGACAGCAAATAACTGCCGTTACTTTCTATTTCACTGATCTCGTGTTTGCCGAAGGTAGCCATTACCTGTGCAATCTCTTTCATTTGCTTGCCGTATTTCTTGCCCAGCGTTTTGAAGTTGGGTTTGATTTTCTTCACCAGGTTTTCCATATCGTTGTCTGCGGCAATGATTTCCAGTTCTTTGATGTTCACTTCCGCTTTCACCAGGTCGGCAATGTATGTCAGTTGGTTGTAGGTTGCCTCGTCATGTGCCGGTACCACTGCTTTCGATAGCGGTTGGCGTACTTTTTTATCGGCTTTCCGGCGTAAGGCCAGTATCATCGACGAAGTCTGCTGGGCCAGTTGCATGCAGGTTTCCAGGTTGGTGTCAATGAGTTCCTCGCTATAAGTCGGGAAATCGGCTAAATGAACCGATTCGCTCGTGTCTCTTCCGGTTACGGCATTTAAATCCAGGAATAATTTATCGGCAAAGAAAGGAGCTATCGGCGCCATAAGCCGGGCTACCGTTTCCAGGCAGGTATACAAGGTCTGGTAAGCCGCTATTTTATCCTCATCGTATTCCCCGCCCCAGTAGCGTTTGCGGTTTAACCGCACGTACCAGTTGCTGAGGTTTTCGCCCACAAAATCGGAGATAGCCCTTCCGGCCCGGGTCGGTTCGTAAGTTTCGAAATAACCCGTCACATCTTTCACCAGGGTATTCAGCAAGGAGATAATCCACCGGTCGATTTCCTGCCGTTTTTCCATTGGGATTTCCGCTTCTGCACCCGTGAAGTTATCCACGTTGGCATACAGCGAGAAGAATGAATACGTATTGTAGATGGTTCCGAAGAACTTGCGCCGCACTTCTTCCACCCCATCAACGTCAAATTTCAGGTTGTCCCAGGGAGACGAATTAGTCAACATGTACCAGCGCAGCGGATCGGAACCGTATTTTTCGATAGTCGAAAACGGATCTACGCCGTTGCCAAGCCGTTTCGACATTTTATTGCCGTTCTTGTCCAATACCAACCCGTTGGAGATAACGCTTTTGAAGGCTACCGATCCACGGACCATGGTGCTGATGGCATGCAAGGTAAAGAACCATCCGCGTGTCTGGTCTACTCCTTCCGAAATAAAATCGGCCGGGTAGAAGTCGCCCGAATCCACCAATCCGGCATTTTCGAACGGATAATGCAGTTGGGCAAAAGGCATGGCCCCCGAATCGAACCATACGTCGATCAGGTCGAGTTCCCGTTTCATGGGTTTTCCCGAGGCAGAAACCAACACAATGTTATCCACATAGGGACGGTGTAAGTCGATATTTTTTACCGCGTAATTGTCGGCGGTATATTCCCCGACTTTGAAGCTTTTATAAGGATTTTCGGTCATAAAGCCGGTGGCTATTGATTTCTCAATTTCCGACATCAACTCTTCCACCGACCCGATACAGATTTCTTCCGCTCCATCTTCGCTTCGCCAGATAGGGAGCGGCGTGCCCCAGTAACGGCTGCGCGACAGGTTCCAGTCCTGCAGGTTCTCCAGCCATTTACCGAAACGTCCTGTTCCGGTCGATTGGGGTTTCCAGTTGATGGTGTCGTTTAGTTCCATCATTTCTTCCCGGCATTCGGTGGTTTTTATAAACCAACTGTCCAGCGGGTAGTATAACACCGGTTTGTCTGTGCGCCAGCAATGCGGGTAACTGTGCACGTGTTTTTCGATCTTGAATACCAGTCCCTGTTGTTTTAGCATGACGCAGAGGTCTATATCCAGGGTGGCATCCTCTTCGGTCAGGCTGTCATCGTAGGCGTTTTTTACATAGCGTCCGGCATACTCGCTATACAAAGCAGCATTGACATTCGAAGCCACATAATCAGCACTTAAGTCTTCCAGTTTAAAGAATTTTCCGGTCCGGTCCACCATGGGCTGGCGGTTGCCATCTTTGTCGGTCAGCAACAGGGGGGGGACCCCGTTTTGTTTGGCTACGCGGTCGTCATCAGCACCAAAGGTTGGGGCTATATGCACAATACCGGTACCATCCTCTGTGGTTACGAAATCACCCGGAATCACCCGGAAAGCGCCATCACCCGGATTTACCCAGGGTATCAGCTGCTCATATTGGATACCGGTTAATTCGGAACCTTTGCATTCACCCAACACCTTGAACGGAACGTGTTTATCACCCGGTTTATAATCCTCAAAGGCTAATCCGGCGTTTTTAGGATTAAAGTGGGTGTTTACCAGGTCGCTTGCCAGAATCAATGTAACGGGTTCGCCGCTGTACGGATTGAACGTACTGACCAACGAATACGCTATGTTGGGTCCCACGCAGAGTGCCGTGTTCGAAGGCAATGTCCAGGGGGTTGTTGTCCAGGCGATAAAGTAAGCATTGCCTTCCACCGCAACCAGAAAAGGGAGTGTCTTCTTGTCGGTCACCTTAAACTGGGCCACGCAGGTAGTATCCTTCACATCCCGGTAGCAACCCGGTTGGTTTAATTCGTGGGTGCTGAGCCCGGTCCCGGCAGCGGGCGAATACGGTTGGATGGTATAGCCTTTGTAGAGTAAGTTTTTGTTGTATAGCTGCTTGAGCAGCCACCACAATGTTTCAATGTAGCGGTTGTCGTAGGTGATGTAGGGGTTATTCATATCCACCCAATACCCCATTTTATGGGTCAGGTCTTCCCATTCCCGGGTGTATTTCAGTACATCGCGGCGGCAGGCGGCGTTGTAATCGTCCACACTGATTTTTTTGCCGATGTCTTCCTTGGTAATGCCCAATGCTTTTTCCACCGCCAGTTCTACCGGAAGCCCGTGGGTATCCCATCCGGCTTTTCGTTTTACCTGAAAGCCCTGCATGGTCTTGTACCGGCAGAATACATCCTTGATGGTGCGCCCCATCACGTGGTGAATGCCCGGCAGGCCATTGGCCGACGGAGGACCTTCATAGAACACAAAGGATGGATTACCCTCGCGGGTCTTGATACTTTTATGGAAAATGTCCTGATCGCTCCAGCGTGTCAGCATTTCTTTGTTGATGTCCGATAAATTCAGGTTGTTGTATTCCGCAAACTTTTTCATTCTATTCTTGTGAATTATGCAATGTGCACGAACCACCTGCCCGGTGGCCCTTTTTTTTATTGAGGTGCAAAATTACAAAAAAAAATCGTAAGTAGGCGTAAGTTGATGTTTGTGTTTTAGATGTTTTAAAACAGCGAGTTGGAATTTATACAGCTATGAATCGAAAACAAAAAGCAAAGTCGAAACCGGACGCTGGCCGTTGCACAAACTGTATAATTCGTTACCGTTATTTGTTCGTAGTATAGATAGGGTTCAGATAGGGTTCAGATAGGGTTCAGTTA
>JAUZOM010000054.1 GCA_030706465.1 Bacteroidota bacterium
AAATGTACAAAATCAAAATTAAATAATAGAAAAAGTCAATAATCAAAATTGCTATATAGAATATGTATATATTTGTTGTTTATTTCTGTTTCTACGTTTAACCATATATTTTTATTTCTGTTTCTACGTTTAACCATATATTTTTATTATTTATTTTTTTATTTCTGTATAAAGTTTTTTATATATCCCTAATATATAGTATATAGCAGTATTTATAGTTAAGTGGTTGATACAGATGATAGTTAATAAAAATAGAAAACTGCCAAAATATACCAAATGTCAGAGTATTTAAATAATTGTGGAATAATCACTAAAATGCTAATATACAACATTATACGTTTTTGATAAATTATTTAATATATTGAATATTAGAACAATAGTCAATTAGTTTTAGTTTGTCAATGAGTTTTCAATACGAAATCGAAATCTGTTTTTAGGTAAGCTATATTCAAACTATTATTTATTAACACAAATAATAATTAATGAAATGTTTTGATTAATGAAACCTATTAATTACTTTTGGATGTTATTAGTTTGAAAACGAAATATAAAAATGGAAACAGAAAACTTAAAAGAAAAGGTTATTAACCTGTTAATAGCAAAAATTGAGGGGTTGCCTCAAACTGCTTATCAGCTGAACCTCGTAACACGCATCAATCTCTCGACATGCAGACAAGTCTTAAATGGCACTTGGAACCCAACATGGAACACGCTTATTGATATGGAAGCGAAATATAGTAAATAATCAAATCAAAATGACATTCCTATTATTCTAAATTAAATCAAATAAACATTATATATAAGTCGATTAAAATAGATACTTCTACAATAAAGATTCAGCTAATTCTGAATTGATAAAATATAACATAAAATAGCGTTTTGCTATTGTTTTGGGAATATAAAACGACCAATTTTTAACCAACCAAACTACAATAAGTAAAATGCTCACGTTTTGCGTGGGCATTACTTTGTTTGGTTGGTGGGTGCTGGTCGTACCCTTATTCCGATAATGTGATGACCCACGCATTTATTTTATATGGATCATAAAAGCGTTGATATTCTGATTAATATTCAATTATAAAAACTCTTATGAAAAAACTTATCATTTTAATGGCATTATTGCCTATTCTGTTTTCTAGTTGCAAAAAAGATGAAGTTACACCTCCAACAACCTATCTTGTTTTTAACAATACGACTAAAAGTACAAGTACAATGCCTTATCTGGATGGGAGTTTGTATGAAGTAGTTGTTTATTGCTATGTTGGTGCTGACATTGTTAGGCAAGACAATTATGATGCAATTGCGCCGGGACAAAAAACAGCAATCAAAGAAGTTCCACCTACTTATACTAAAATAAAAGTATCATTCAAATTTTTACCACCAGCCTCTGACTATTACAATATGGCTTCAAATACAAGAAAATATATAGTAACCTATACCCCTTTAGAAGTTGAGAAAAATACCATCTCGGAGATAAATGATAACTCAATGGTAAGTTCATCTATGAACGCCCCCTCAAAATCTAATTCAACTCAAATGAGTAAAATTGTATTGACAAAATAGAAACACTTGTATAGAGTATGAGCGAAGCGGGAACTTGTGCCAATAACTCTAAAAGTTTGTAAGTTTACATTTTATTCAATTGAAAATGGTACATGCCGATTTAATCTCATGTATGATAAATATATAAATTAATCTATCAAATTTAAAACACCATGAAAAAAACTTTATTGTTAATGTTCTCTTCCTTAGTTTTATTCGGATGTAGTAAAGAATTGACGGAGACGCCAATCGTTACATCAATCCAATTAAATAAAAGTGACCTAACACTTCAAATTGGAGATTCATACGCTTTTAAAGTTACATACAAATCAGAAACAGCCAAACAGCCAGAATACACATGGTCAACGAGTAATCAAAGCGTTCTTTCAGTAACATCTGATGGAGAAATTAAAGCTCTATCAGTCGGTAATGCAAAGCTGATTGTCAGAACTACCGATACGGGAATAGCTGATACTTGTAATGTTGTTGTAAGTCCAATTTTGGTAACATCGTTCACCCTTTCATATCCTTCTACCGAGTTTGAAGTAAATCAAACCATGACTATATCAGCTACCTATACACCGTCAAATGCGACCTATAAGAAATTGTTATTTGAAAGTTCCAATATAACCGTTGCTACAGTCAAAGACAGTGTTATTACGGCAAAAGCAGCCGGCAATACAACTATTAAAGCAACGACCATGGATGGAAGCAACATTACCTGGTCGTTCAATCTTGTTGTCAAAGAGGTACCAGTCACCCTTGACAATAGATTAGTCGGCACTAAATGGCAAACTGAGGACATTGTATATGAGATGTTCTTTGGAAAAACCGCTTACGATGTGTATGAGTTTATATCAACCTCCGAAGTAGAAAATTACACAAAAAAGAATGGGAGCATTGTGCAAACAAATGGAACTCTCAAGTACATATTGAAATACCCTACTTTATCGATAGTAAAAAACGACACAACAACCTACGATTTTGAATTTAAAGATTCTCGTACAATTGTTAGAGTGGGTGCTAACGAATATGCAGCATACATGAAGTATATAAAACAATAACAAATGACTGAATTTATCTCTTTTCGACTATTTGGAGAAAATCGACTGGAACGAAACGAAAACGACTGGAAAACCAGTCAACCAGCGTGAAACTTTGTAAATAGAAAAAATCCTGAAGAACGTGGATACTTTTATTAGCATAAATACAAAGTTTTATCAAGAATAATTATATTAACCAATAATTTACATAAGATGAAAAGGACAATATTATTAATAATTATGAGCTATCTTAATTTTTTTGGGTACTCCCAGGTTAAGCTCGTACCTTTAGAACCACTAAAACAAGGGCTCATCAGGGTAGAAAGTACAAACGTGAATGCAGAATCTAATACTAATTTATCAGGTTACGCATTGTCCGCAAGTGATTTAACCACAAATACAAAATATGAAAATCAGGTTGAATCAAAGAATAGTAAAGCCTTGCTTTGGGGAAACTTAAATACTTGGGTGTCTAATTATCTCAAAAGTTACAAGTACACAGTAGATTATGAAGATAAAGAAACAGGTAGACTAATAATAAAAATTAATGCTCCGATTAGAAGTGAAACAATGTCCCAAGCTATAAATTATACTGAATGGTTTTATCACTTTACTCTTCAAATTGACTGTAAGGATAATAAATTCAGATACATAATAACTAATCGGGAAGTTAGTTCTACATGTTCAGGTGGTGATGTCCATAATCTATCAACTGAAACGCTCACAACGATTATGAAGGAAATGAAAAGCGTCGTGAATATCTCACAAGAATATTATTCTAGTAATACAAGTTGGCCCGTTAATAATACTTGGACTTATTTCTTTGATAGTAAGGAAATAGATTATAAAAACATTCTCCAAAATTGTTGTAACGTTGAAAAGAATGCATTAAATTCTTTAGTTTTAAATCTTAATATAGCTGACAATTGGTAACCAATCGCAAAAAAGCCCTGCCATAACACTAACCAAAACACAGCAGTCTAAAGGTTGCCTGGCTTTGGCTATTCGTTAACTGTAATTTTAAAAAAGAATGAACAGATTGACTAAACGATTAATTATAGGAACTTTACCCGTATTATTAGGAGGACTAATTTATTTAACTTATAGGACTAAAACATTATTAATGTTTGGTTGGTTTGACAAAATTGGAGCCTCGGACTTAATTAATTTTCTGCGTTCAAATAATCTGCTTCAAAACTTGACAATTCCGAGTTGGATTAAGTTTAGTTTGCCAGATGCTTTATGGCTATTTTCATTCACGTATATTCTCTTGATTTTATGGGATTTTAAAGTAAATAGACAATCTGTATTTTGGTTATTCTTGGCACCGACAATCGGACTATTCACTGAAGTCGGACAATTAGTTGGTCTAATTTCAGGAACTTTTGACATAGTTGACTTAATATTACTTTTAATTGCAACTGTTTTACCATTTTTCTCTGTAATCAATTTAAAAACAATAAAAACGAAATTGTATGAAAAAAAGAACAATTACACACATTCTTTCAGCATTGACCGTTTGCTTTTTTGTTTTCATTGCTTTAGGAAGCAACAATGAAAGCAAAACAAATGCAGACGGAACACCGAAAACCGAAAGGCAAATTGAAGTTGAAAAGCAATTCAGTTCGTTTGATGGCTCACATAGTGGCTTAACGGCTTTAATTAAGAAAAGTATGAATGACCCAGACAGTTATGAACATATTGAAACGAGATTTAAAGATGAAGGAGATTATATTTTTGTTGTTACCAAGTTCCGAGGAGCAAATGCCTTTGGAGGAAAAGTAATAAATACCGCTTCAGCAAAAGTTGATTTCAGTGGAAATGTAATTGAATTGATAAGTCAAGAATAAAAAAACTATTCGTCCCAGTCTGTACATTTGCAGTCGATGTATAGCGCAATTCTCTATGAAGTTTTTAATGAATAATTTTCAGCAAAATAATGTTAATTAAATGCTACCACGTAATATATATTAACGGTAATTGTCTTTTTTGAAAAAATGACAGATTTTTTTGAGGGATATACTTGGGCACTCTCTTTTTGTCCAAAAGGGGTAGCTGCCCCCCCTGCTGTCTATTCGGTAAGACAATATAAGCCGTTGATCCCCTTAAAAGTGAGTTATTTGAATGTTATTGTACATTATTTGCACCTTAAACAGGTAGAGTTAGAGCGGATTGATAGGAGTTATTACAACTATAAGGACTTTGAATGCCTTATGTGTAAATAATTGCGCAGTCTTTAACTTTTCCGAAAATGGCTAAAACAATTTTACAGTCAGACAGAGCCGATGCAATTAATCTTGTAGCGGTTTTTTTATCTAAAGTCAAGACACAAAAAAGGCTACAAATGTATGTAAATACGTATGTAGCCTTTTTAATTTACTGATAATCAATTGGTAAATTATCAATGAGTACCCAGAGCCGGGATCGAACCGGCATGGAAGTGAATCCACTGGTGTTTGAGACCAGCGCGTCTACCAATTCCGCCATCTGGGCAATTGCAGTGCAAAAGTAAGACAATTTTTGAAACTGACAAACGATAAATCCACTTTATCTTTACAATTTGCCGCTCACCATTTGCAATTTGCAGGAGTTAAAGCAGTTGAATCATTATTTTTAATTCAAAAAACAGGCAATCCGCCCGGAGAATTAAGAATCAGCTCTCTTTTTTGCCACATAATCGTTCCGTTTGCCGGCAAAAATATCATATTTACAATACCAACAATCGAGTGCTCCATTGAGTAAACGGATACGTTCAGTAGGTTTTAGCCCTATTTTATCCAAGCATTCCTCATGGGAACTGATCACCCAGGCAGTACATCCCGGGAATTTATGTTTCATGACGGTACCCAACGAAGCGTATAATCCATAAATATCGTCGGAAGTGATCCGTTCTCCATAAGGTGGATTTGTCACAATCATGCAATTGGGTGCAGGAGCTTCAAGTTTCTGAACAGGCATAACCTGCAATTCAATATACTTGCTCAACCCGGTACTCTTTACATTTTGTTCGGCAATTCGAATGGCCTGGGGCGAATTATCCGATCCGTATATTTTAAAGTTGAAAGGGCGTTCGTAGGAATCATCATTGTATAACGTATCGAAAAGCTCTTCATCGAAGTCATTCCATTTCTCAAAGGCAAAAGCTGAACGGTAAATGCCGGGGGGTATGTTCAATGCAATCAGGGCCGCTTCAATAAGTAACGTTCCCGAACCGCACATGGGATCGACGAAATTTGATTGGCCTGTCCAACCTGCCATTAACAACATTCCGGCTGCCAGGGCTTCATTTAAGGGTGCTTCGGTCTGGGCAACCCGATAGCCACGCTTATGGAGTGATTCCCCTGAGCTATCCAGCGATAGCGTACAACGGTGTTCGGCAATGTGTATATTAATCATCAGTTGTGCACCATCCAGGCGAACAGATGGGCGACGCTCAAAACGCTCGGTAAACCAATCAGCAATTGCATCTTTTACGCGATAAGCCACGAATTTGGAATGGCGGAATACTTCGGAGAAAACTGTCGAGTCGATTACAAACGTACTATCCACCGACATATAATCACTCCAGTTGATTTTCTTCACTTGTTCATACACTTCATCCGGATTAGTGGCATCGAACGATAAAATCGGCTTCAGGATACGCGAAGCTGTACGGCAGCACAAATTTGCTTTGTACATCAAGGCCTTATCACCGGTAAAGCTTACCGCCCTCCGTTGAAGTTGTACATTATTGGCTCCTATATTGACTAATTCTGCGGCCAGTACCTCTTCCAATCCCCGAAAGGTTTTCGCTAACATTTCAAATTCCATATATTTCTGTTGTCTATTTCTTTATTATTATTTATTGTCCAGGATTAAAACTCCCATTAATCATTCAATTTACTTGTTTTTCTGTTTTGTGCCAGTTTTGCTCCCGCAGGTACATCAACATCCACCCACATATTTCCGCCTATAATCGCACCATTCCCAACCGTTATGCGACCTAAAATAGTCGTATTGGAATAAATAATAACATTATTGCCAATACATGGATGGCGCGGAATACCTTTAATCGGATTCCCGCTTTCATCCAAAGGAAAACTTCTGGCACCAAGGGTTACCCCCTGATACATTTTTACATTATTGCCAATAATCGCAGTTTCACCAATTACAACTCCCGTTCCATGATCAATGGTGAAATACTCCCCGATGGTCGCACCTGGATGAATATCGATTCCTGTTTCCGAATGAGCCATCTCGGTAATAATACGCGGAATAAGCGGTATCTCTAGTTTAAGCAGAGCATGGGCAATACGGTAATTACTAATGGCACGAATGCTCGGATAACAAAAGATCACCTCCCCAAAGCTTTTTGCTGCCGGATCACCGTTATAGGCTGCAATCACATCAGTATGAAGCTTCTCCCGGATTTCGGGTAATTGCATGATAAATTTCAAGGCTTTTGCTCTGGCAATTTGTTCTGTTTCCTCCCTGTCATCAACATCGGTCTGACAACTGAAACAGATACCTGCTTTTATTTGTTGCGTGAGTATTTGTTGCAAACGATCTATATTGACCCCGATATGATTCATGATGGTTTGCGCATTGACGGCTGAATCGCCAAAATATCCGGGGAATAAAACAGAACGGGCTATCTGAACGATCTCCTGTAACACATCAATAGAAGGCATCGCGTCATTACTTCCCTGTTCATGACAAACATCTTTAAATCCTTCTAATTGAGAAAGCTTTTTTATCGTGTCAATTAAATCATTATTCATCATTGAAATTATTGAGATTATTTTTTAGAAACAAGAACAAGTTGGCGGAATTTAGAATCCTTGGACTAAACCGACAGCTTTGTCCTATTAATTGCCTTTATCTATTCCTGCACCCTTCCCTGACATTGGTCTATATCCTTTTGCCCAAAGTTTTTAATGCATTCAGTGCATTTTGAAACCGTTGGTCACCGGCTCCGGTTATAATAACATAGGGTTTTCCTGTTTGTTCGATTTCTTTTTTGTACCAATTAAAGAAAAATTCACGGTCTGTACCATGTTCTCGAACCGGATCTGGCTCCCAGGGTAAATCGGGTGAGCAAAGCAAGTATAAATCAAAATAACCTGAATTTAATTGTTCCGTCAGAAAGTCGGGAACCAATCCAAAGCGATAGGAAAACCACACCTTAGTTATAATCAGTTCGGTATCAAAAAAGACATACTTAGCCGTTGAAGCGAGACTATCGGCATCCTGCTCTTCTTTAATTTGTTCCCGGGCAATCAGGCAAACATCATCATAGGTATAGGGCACTGTTAGATTCTCGACATATTCGCGCGCATATTCAGGAATCCAGGGGGCCTTGAAATAATCCGCCAATTGCCTGGCCAACATAGTTTTTCCGGTCGATTCCGGCCCAAGAATAGCTACTTTCAACATGTCATTTAAAGAGTAATCGGTAAAAGAGTAAACTATATGTCATAAGTCAAAGGACTATAGTCGAACGACAAAATCAGCACAAAACACATTTACACAATTACACAGTTCAACGATTCAACAAATTATAATTATCTTTGGCGGAAAAAAGATGCGCAAATTTACGACAATTATTCTGCTTTGGAGTACTTTTTCAATATTTAGTACGCAAATTTCAGCACAAAATACAGATATAGAACTATTAAGAAGCATAAACAAGTCTTCCTCCACGGGCCTCAGGAATTATTCCAAGTTCATTTCCAATACCACAACCGCATTTGCTGTATCTACCCCCATCGTCATGGGAGCAGTTGCTTTATTGGAAAAGAATGATGACTTACTGAAAAACGCAGTTTATGTGGGAGTCAGTTTAGGAGTGGATGGTGTCCTTACTTATTCAATGAAAGAAGTTGTAAAAAGACCACGACCATATCCAACTTATCAGGATATTAAAGCTTTTGAAACCGAGACTTCCTTATCATTCCCTTCGGGTCATACATCGCTGGCATTTGCCACCGCCACCGCCCTAAGCCTGAAATATCCCAAATGGTATGTCATAGCGCCCACCTATTTCTGGGCAGCCTCTGTGGGTTATTCACGTATGAACTTAGGGATGCATTACCCTTCGGATGTATTAGCCGGTGCCCTCGTTGGAGCCGGAAGCGCCTATGTGACCAATTTGGTCAACAATTGGTTTTGGAAGAAAAATGAGAATAAAAAGTTGATAGGATTACAGGCTTATTTGTAAAACAAGCAAGAGGCTAATTTCATAACAACCAACAAGCCGAAACAATTCACGATGCCGTTTCATTCTGTATAAAAGCTCATACGTCCGGCTATCGAATGAATGAAATTCTTTGACAAGGAAGATTATTCAGCCTCCAAACTAAAGCTGTCTACCCAAACAACAGATTCCAATCTCAACTTCGTCTCTTTTGCCTGTTTTAATTTTCCAACGGCATTGGCCATTGTGTGGTGAAAAAACAGGTTAGCCTGTTTTTCCACCACACAATGCTAAAAGAAGTACAACAATTGGTTATTCCCGTCAAGGAAAGCACTTGAACTATCTGTTTCCAATGATTAATTTCTTCTCTTCCGGTTGCTGGTTGTCGCTTAGTATTTTCACCACATAAGCTCCACCTGGCAGATTATGGGTATCTAAATCCATATTGCCGGCTTCTAGGAATTGTTCGATTAATCTTTGTCCTTTTATGTTGTAAAGAATAACTTTCCCATTATATATGTTTGGAGATGTTTCAATGGTAATATGATCCGATGCCGGATTAGGATAAATTTTAGTTTCACGGCTGGTTAATGGCGTTGCCATCATTCCGGTCGTTGTTCCCTGGACTCTTCCGATTATTTTTGTTGGGAGAATCAACGAACTTAAATTCGCATTATAGACATTGGTGCCCCACCCATTAATTGTTCCACAATTTCCTGCATTCCACATGTCATTTAAAGTTCCGTCTGATTTCGTATAATTTATCTGATTATTGCTAATGGTAATGGCTGAACATGCTGTTGGTGATTGGTTCCAGGCATAAAGTCCCACATTGCAGAAAGATTGCTTTCTGGCATATATCCTGTTATTTGAAACGGTAATGTGATTTCCTCCGGAGACCGAAATGCCGTATTGTCCGGGATCAACCAGGATATTATCCTGGACCACAATATAGGAACCGCCATTATCACCGGTCATGATTCCCCCGCCGGAAGTGGATGGACCTCCACCCCGGATCCAGTTGCCGATTACTTGTATCGGGTCTGTTGCCGTTCCATTGGACATAAATATACTTATCTCATCTTCCGGAAAGCTTTGTCCCGGAGTATTTTCACCCACATTATAGCTGATACTGTTTCCGGCACCACTGACATTATTGAACTGGACCATTTGTCCTCGTGGCATTGGGCCCTGGACATTCTTTACATCATTATAAATAACTTTTATACCGGTGCATCCATCGGCATAAACTCCGGTTTCAATTGAGTCCATCGAACAATTTATTACAGTGATGTTGGTGCAATTACATAAATTAACACCTTCCTTTTTCGATGGTCCTAATTTGCAATTTTGAATGGTGATATTAGAGCAGTTGGAGAGTGAAATGCAATGGCCGGATGGATTTACAATTTCCAACATACTGATCGTGGCATTATTTATGCCATTCCAAACAATAGGCGATGATACGCTGTAGGGTCCACTATAGGACGTTCCCTGGCTAAAAGAAAAACAATGGGACATAGACAGAAATAAGGCGACTAAATTAAAGTTCTTTTTCATAACACAAGAATATAATTTTTAGGGATTTTATATAACAAAGTTATGTATAAACATTTAATTTCCAGACAAATACAACGTTACTGTAAAAAATTTTATTATCACTGTATTAATTACTACATATTTTACCTGCATAACTCAACTTACCGGTGTATAATTATTCAAAGCACACATAGCAACATATTCCAGACCGATTTAGGACACTATATAATAGCTATTTGCAAAATAGCAACGAATGGTCGTGTCGTCTTAAATACTACTTTCAAGTAGTAAAAATTACATTTGTTTCAAATACAATATTACACACGAGTAAGAATAAAATTATCCATAAATGCAATAGCTGAACTTTTGAAAAACTAATTCATTAAATTATTTAATAAATTACATTATATTTAAATATAGAAACAACTAATTTATAATAGATTGACTAAAATCTGTTTCTTTTTCAAATCTACAGGCCCAGGTTATCATAAAAAATTTGACAAAACAAAATAATTTTAATAATAAAATAACAATTCAAATCTAATAAAAAATCTTAAATAACTGTATGCCAGTTAATCGACGCCTTCTATTTAGCTATTTTATTCATCCTGGCTGAGGCTCTAGGAGCTATTGAATTTAAATACAAATACGGGTAAAATCAATAATTGGATTAGGAAGAAATGTAGTAACAAGAAATTGATTGGATTTCATTGGGACTTATGAAATCTGAGAAGACAGCAGAGTTTGGAGGAACACAGTTGGATCAGCAGGACTAATTTTTCATTATTAAAATTTTCCATCCTTCTGTTCCTTTTTCATTAATCGAAATCTTTACAATTACGGCCATTTGTGGGTATAAAACAGTCCAACCTTTTTTTTATTACTGGGCATTGGTTCATGCCGTTGTAACGGATAGCCTTTGCGGACATTCCGGAAACCGGAATAACTAAACAAGTAATCCAATTCGGTAAAAGTCCGGTTTTGTAATGACTGTTTGTCCTCCCCTTTCAAGAGAAAGGGCATTGAAACAATACGTCTAAAGACGCCTGGCATAACACGGGTATTTATTGTTGTCTTATTATCATTTACGTATTACTTAATTAAATTATATCAACTAAGTCACAAACGACAAGTGTTTGATCGGTTAGAACAGGCAGGGCCTCTCTGGTCAAATAATCGGAAGCAAAGACAAGCTTATTTTTGAATTGACTTTAAGGCGTCGGAGTTGAAATAGAATCTTTTTGGCATCTTCCGATAATTTTGGCAGGAAGAATTGAAGAATTCAAATGCGTATTATAATGATTTGTTTCCCAACCTAATATTACTCCGCAATTTCCAGCATTCCACATATTGTTTATTTCTCCGGATTTGTTGGTATAATTGACCTGGTTATTGCTGATGGTAATGAATGAACAGTCAGTTGGTGATTGGTTCCAGACATAAAGTCCTACATTGCAGAAAGATTGTTTTCTGGCATATATCCTGTTATTTGAAACGGTAATGTGATTTCCTCCGGAGACAGAAATGCCGTATTGCCCGGGATCAACCAGGATATTATCCTGAACCACAATATAGGAACCACCTTTATCACCTATCATGATCCCTCCGCCGGAGGTGGAGGGGCCTCCACCCCGGATCCAGTTGCCGATTACTTGTATCGGATCTGTTGCCGTTCCATTGGACATAAATATACTTATCTCATCTTCCGGAAAGCTTTGTCCCGGAGTATTTTCACCCACATTATAGCTGATACTGTTTCCGGCGCCGCTGACATTATTGAACTGGACCATTTGTCCTCGTGGCATTGGGCCCTGAACATTACTTACATCATTATACGTAACTTTTATACCGGTGCATCCATGGGCATAAACTCCGGTTTCAATTGAGTCCATCGAACAGTTTGTTACGGTAATGTTGGTGCAATTATACAAATTAACACCTTCCTTTTCCGATGGGCCCAATTTGCACTTTTGAATGGTAATATTAGAACAGTTGGAGAGTGAAATACAATGGCCGGATGGATTTATAATTCTTAAATTGCTGATAATCTTATCATGTACACCGTTCAGCACGATCGGGCTCGAAGGTTTATACGGTCCGTTAGAGGCTGATCCCTGACCGGACAAGAAGCCTTGGAATGCAACCAGAAAGGCTGCTGTTAATATAATATACTTTATCATGATATCGAATCAGGTACGGGATCCAACAAAATACAACAGCTTTAGACAGATCACATTTATAGTAAAACAAACACGCTGGATTATTGTGTCATGCAATTACATAGCTGTTAATTCATATAACTGATTTTCGAACGAATTAGTTTATTCCTTTTGAAAAGTGGCTATTGAAAATTCAGCAGGATTAGTTTCCGGAGCTTTTGCGTACGCATGGGCGGGTAATCGGACGGGTAATTTACAGCCGGAATAGTTCCGTACGAATAGAGACTTAACAACGGGTCTTAGTTTCCTGCTATTAAAGGGGAGATAGGGGACAAACCGTTTCTTAATTTATTCGTAATCTGTCAGTTGCGAGTAGCGTTTAAGGAACTCATTTCAAATACAGGTTCACGTCTTGGATTTATATCCCGGTTGTTTTCTTCCATTGCCAATATCCGGCAACAGACATCACGGTATAAATGACAAACAGAATGGCGGTTGGATATAATCCCTTGTAAATAAATAATCCGGTTGCAATACCATCTGCTACAATCCAGACCAGCCAATTTTCGAGCAATTTACGGGCAAGCATCCAGGTCCCCACCACACTCAGCATTCCTACCAACGAATCGGCCTTGGGAATGGTCGAATCGGTAAACCGGGACAGGATTAAATAATAAATTACATAGATTACGATCGAAGAAACGGCTAACTGAAGCATCAACCGGGTGGAAGCTTTCGTGGCAGGGAGCTCTTTCTCAGACGAAGGTTTTCCCAGTTTCCAGTTAAACCACCCATAGACACTGATAACCAGGTAGTAGACCTGCAGGCTCATGTCTGCATAGAATTTTGTCCGAAAGAAAACCACGATGTACAAGGCCGAAGACAAAAAGCCGTATATCCACAAACTGACTTTTTGTTTGATGGATAAATAAATGTATATCAGGCTTAATATAACCCCGACAATCTCAACCCAATTGGTCTGTATGTAGGTAAAAAACATGGTACTGAAGTTTGATAATTTGGAATGGGAATCGACCGGAATTTATAAAATACATTTTTGCTTTACGGATTTCCTGTGAAGAACATTTATTTTAACCACAATAGACACAATAGAAAGTGTTAAAATAAATAATCTTTTGAAATAAAGTTTCAAAATACAGGACACAATAGTATAATGCATTCCGTATTATTTTGGATAGGACAAAAAAAGCAACGACAGTTATCTCTTACTATTGTCTATTGTGGTTTAAATATTTAGGATAATGGTTTTCACAAGAAACCCCGCAGAACCATAAAAGAAAGAGTAACCGGGAAACTCGATTCCGGTTACTCTTCCCTGTTTAAGTTTAAAGCTACTTGAGTATTTCTTCGTAAGCTCCCGGTGTTTTTAGAATTTCAACGGCCTTCTGCAACGATTCATTATCCGCATCCATAATTTGATAATACTCGTTCATTTCCCATAAATCACGGGCCACCAACGCTTTCAATTGCAGTTTAATAAGAGGTTTCGATATCGCATACTGGGCCGAATCCACTTTAATCTTGGCTTTTTCGGCTTCCCCGGTCAATTGGTTCAGGAATGCATCATCCACTTCGTATTCCTTTTTGAACTTATCAAACGAAGAATATTTTTCCTTTAATTTCGCCCGGTTTTTATCAATGTATTGCACGCATACTTTATTTACAACGCCCCGTGCCACTATTTTGCGATGGAAGTCGGTGAAACGTGTCGTATCCAGCGGAACGAAGATATCAGGCATAATGCCACCCCCTCCGTAAACCGTGCGCTTCAGGTTAAGTGTTTGGTAACGCAAGGAATCCGGGAAATGAATACTGTCAGCATGCAATAATTCGCCTTTTTTATACCGGTCGGCCAGATCCATTTCATATTTCTCATATCCATTCTTATACGATTTCTGTATGCAGCGACCCGTTGGGGTATAGTAGCGGGCAACCGTAAGCCGTAACATCGATCCATCAATCAAGGGAAATTGGCGTTGAACAAGTCCTTTCCCAAAGGTACGGCGGCCAACGATAATGGCCCGGTCCCAATCTTGCAAGGCTCCGGATACAATCTCACTTGCGGAAGCAGAATACTCATCCACCAGGACAATTACTTTACCGGTTTCAAAAATGCCCGTTGAGGTCGATTCGGCAACACTCTTCGGCGAATTCAGGCCCTGGGTGTACACAATAAGCTTGTTGCTCGACAGGAACTCATCGGCCAACTGGATGGCTGCATTTAAATAGCCGCCTCCATTTCCCTGCAAGCTGAGGATCAGGTGTTTCATCCCTTTTTTCTGAAGGGTGGCAAAGGCCTTTTCAAATTCCTGGACTGTTGAACTCCCAAAATTATTTATTTTGATATAGCCGATATCCTTGCCAATCATATAAGTGGCATCCACGCTGTACAGTGGAATTTTATCACGGATAATCCTGAACTCCATTAATTCTTTTATTCCGGCTCGGCGGATCTTCACAGTTACTTCAGTTCCCTTTGTACCCCGTAACCGTTTGAATATATCCGAATTCTGCATCTTCACCCCGGCTACCAATTCATCATTAATATAAATGATACGGTCACCCGGTAAAACGCCCACCTTTTCGGCCGGACAACCGGAGACGGTCTGGATTACTAATAGCGTATCTTCCATTAACTGGAACTGAATTCCGACTCCTTCGAAACTTCCTTCAAGCGGTTCGTTAACCCGATCGACTTCTTCTTTGGAAATATACACCGAATGAGGATCTAATTCTTTCAAGACTCCTTCCAGCGCATTTTCAACAAGTTTTTTGTCATTAATGCTGTCGACGTATAAATTGGAAATTGCCGTAAGGGCATTCGTCAGTTTGCGTTGTTGCAACGCTGAGAATCCCTGGGCAAAGAGGACCGGTGTAAGGGCAAAAAACAGGAGGGAAAAAATTATTTTCTTCATATCAATGTTAAATTTAAAACGAATGACAAAGATACAAAAAAAACAAAGCGCGCCGGCTTGCTTTAAATTTAATAAAGGGAAAGGATTATTCTTTTAACAGTCAGATCTATATTGACTGGGGTTCGGATTCTTGAATTTGTAAATTATCCCATTCCATTTAATTTCCAATCTAATTGTTTGAGATCACTCCAAAAAGTATTTTTTGTTCGCAAAGATACGAAGACGCTAAAGTTATACAGCTTATAAACAACACTTTGCGTTATTGCGTCTTAGCGCACTTTTTGATAATTAGACTTATCGGAGAAGACTCATTTCTTATCATTGCAACCCCCCTGATTGGATACCCGGATACCCTTCAGGGATTCATTTCCGTCCTTGCTTCCCACCTTTTTCGCCTTTCGGTCGCCATCTGTCCTGCGATAAACTGGATATAAGTAATTGGAAATATAGATGGCCCGCTGTTATTTTCACTTCTTACAGGAAGGGAATAAGGAAAAATTCGTTGGGTGTTCGGTTTTCCACGAAGAGGACGGTAAAAGACAGAGAAGATTTTCTTTTTCTTTCGAAAAATAGAGTCTTCTCTGTCTGGACGCAGTCTTATTCCAGTCTTATCTTAGTTTTGGTATAGAGGGGGTTCAGTTAGGGTTCAGTTAGGGTTCGGATAGGGTTCGGATAGGGTTCGGATAGGGTTCGGATAGGTAGACCTAACTGAACCCTATCTGAACCCTATCTATACTCCTGTTGAAATACCTCTATACCTAACATGAGCCCCGGTTGAGGTAAGACTGAAGTAAGAGGATACTACCCGGGAATGAAGTACCAGAAATGAAACAAAACCAGTCAACGAGTTGATATCCGGTTAAGGATCGACTTCAACATTCCTCCTACTCCGTTCGATGGCCGGGTGCCGGATCAATAGTCAACAAAAATTGTCCGGATGTATAAAATAGTCCCTATGTTTCAATTGAATTTTGAGTGTTCTTAGTGTGCTCCCGTTTCTCGGGATGTTCCAGTAGCACCTTAGCGGTCATCTTTATTCCGTTGCGGTTGGGAATAATAACTCTCTACCCGTTATAAGCCCTTTTGCAAGAACCGGTTGAGCAGGTGTTGGCCGGCAGTTAATTCTTCCACCTTACAATTTCGGATCATTGAAATGGAGTGATAGATTCCGGAGATAGGCAACGTACTTTCGTCAGTTTCCACAAATAAACGGTCGATAGGAGTAATCCGTACACTTTCACTATTGAACTGTTCGCCGAACGATAATGCACAACCGGCTTTCAGGGCTTGTTTGGCCAGCTCCGGTTTACCCCGGAAGCCATGAATGATCCAACGTTGATGCGGGTTCATCTCCTTTTTTATCCGGAATAATTCATTGAAGCCGCCTACGCAGTGTATAATCAGCGGTTTATGTGATTCTTCGGATAGAACTATTTGCTGCTTAAAAACAGGCAACTGGACTTCAAACGATGCCCGGCTGTTCTTATCCAGGCCACATTCACCGATAGCGACAAGGCGGTTATCGGTAGCCCAGGCCGACAGCTTATCCATCAGTCCTGTCGAAAAATCACCGGCATGCCAGGGATGAAAGCCCAGGGAGAAGAATCCTTCCTCCTCTGAAGCCAGAATTTTATCGGCCTCGGTGAAAGTCAGGTTCCGGATAGCAGTATAGCCGGGAGTAACCGGATTATGGGTATGAATATCGACGAGCATAAACAGAATCCAATCAGATGGTTAGTATTTTGTCTCCGGATTTAAGATAGTCGGTCAGCGGTTCGCCCATATACCTCACCTTCACGCCCAGTTGAGCCAGTTTTTCTGAAACGCCTAAGTTATCGCTACAGGCTTTACAGGCTTCAACAGTCACACCGTTGGCTATCATTTGCATGACTTCGGTCTGTACCTGAGTATCATTCCCCGCCAGTTTAGCCGATGCCCCCCAGATAATTACATTAACGTTATCCCACCAGTGGTTTTTCACGGAATTGACAGCATACATGGATAACATATTGAACAAGGTGTCTTTATTGTCGGTAGTCCAAAGGATCGTAAGTTTTTCCATACTTCAACGGTTCGATTAATTTTTAATATTCACGCATCCGGATTCCGCCATCTGCAAAAACCCACTTAAAAAAAGATGCGTACTGTTTTTGAGACTTAAATAATTATTGTCTACAAAGATATATATTTCCAACGAAAATTTGTACCTTTGCGCTCCCGTTTCGGGAACAAAAAGATTAAAATCAAACACTTAAAAACAGATATGAATACAAATGAACTATTCAGCGCATTACCCTATAAAGTAGCTGACATGTCGTTGGCCGACTTTGGCCGGAAAGAAATTGAACTGGCAGAAAAAGAAATGCCGGGATTAATGTCCCTGCGGGCAAAATACGGACAAAAAAAGCCGTTGAAGGGTGCCCGGATCATGGGTTCGCTTCACATGACCATCCAGACCGCCGTACTTATTGAAACCCTTGTTGAACTTGGCGCCGAAGTACGCTGGTGCAGTTGCAACATCTATTCCACCCAAGACCATGCCGCAGCTGCTATAGCCGCTTCGGGGGTTCCTGTTTATGCCTGGAAAGGTGAAACCCTGGAAGAATACTGGTGGTGCACGCTTCAGGCATTGACTTTTGAAGGTCATAAAGGTCCGAATGTGATTGTTGACGATGGTGGAGATGCTACCATGATGATCCATGTGGGAGGAGCAGCCGAAAAAGATGCAACCACCCTGGATAAAGATGCAGAAGGAGAAGACGAACGGTTGCTGTACGCCATTCTAAAGAACGTACTAAAAGAAGATAAAGACCTCTGGTCAAGGATGATTCCTGAAATACGCGGGGTATCGGAAGAAACCACCACGGGTGTCCACCGGTTGTACCAGATGTTGGAAGAAGGTTCATTGTTGTTCCCGGCATTCAATGTAAACGATTCGGTAACCAAATCGAAATTTGATAATTTATACGGTTGCCGCGAATCGCTGGCTGATGGAATCAAACGTGCCACCGACATTATGCTGGCCGGCAAGGTAGTTGTGGTTTGTGGATATGGTGATGTGGGAAAAGGCTGTGCCAAATCCATGTTAGCTTACGGAGCCCGGGTAATTGTGACCGAAATTGATCCGATCTGTGCCTTGCAGGCTTCGATGGAAGGATTTAAAGTCACCACCGTCGAAGACGCACTGGCCGAAGGAAATGTATATGTAACAACCACCGGGAACCGGGATATTATCCGGATTGAACATATCGAGAAAATGAAAGATGGTGCAATCATCTGCAACATCGGTCACTTCGATAATGAAATCCAGGTGGATAAATTAAAGAAATTCCCCGGGGTCAAACTGGTTAACATCAAACCCCAGGTTGATAAATACATTTTCCCGGATGGACACAGCGTGCTGTTACTGGCCGATGGTCGTCTGGTAAATTTAGGTTGCGCTACCGGCCATCCTTCGTTCGTCATGAGTAATTCGTTCACCAACCAGACGTTGGCACAAATTGAATTGTTCACCAAGGATTATGCAGTGGACGTATATCGTTTGCCAAAACACCTGGATGAAGAAGTAGCCCGGTTGCATCTTGAACAATTAGGGGTGAAACTAACCGTATTAACTCCCGAACAGGCAGCCTATATCGGCGTGAGTGCCGATGGCCCGTATAAAGCGGAACATTACAGATACTAATCCAACCTGCACATTGCAGCATTAAAAAGCCGCTTTCAACTACATGAAAGCGGCTTTTCTTATACGATTACTTTAATCCTCACTCCAAAACCTTGGTTTCCTGGCTCTTGGTTTTTGAATCTTAGTTCTTGGCTCTGTATTATCTCACCCGTAACCTGACTCCCGGTTTTAAATGAGTCTTCGGCTTAATGCTATTCAACCTGCATAATGCTTTTACATTGGTACCGTTACGTGCCGCAATCTGGGATAACGTATCGTGTTTACGTACCTTATAGTATTTTGTCACTAAAAGCGAGGCCTTGACTTCATGTTGATAATAGAAGGACTGCTTTTTGGTAATTAAATAAGACCTTTCCCGCACATGCCCGGTGGTAAAATCAATAATTTGTGCCGGATTTATCGCATTCCCGATATAACGGGTTTCGAAATGTAGATGGGGCCCGGTTGAGTGCCCGGTATTTCCTCCCAACGCAATTAGTTGTCCGGCTTTTACATTTTGGTTTAATTTCACCAAGACTGCCGAAAGATGCCCGTATACTGTTTCCAGCCCGTTATTATGACGGATGACAATGTAGTTGCCATACCCACGGGCTTCATAATCGATAATCCTGACCTTTCCGGAAAAGGCACTGCGGACAGAATCACCGACTTTTAACCGGAGATCAACTCCATAGTGGAACCGGTACCGGCGGGGTCCAAACACGGAAGTAATGAGGCCATGTACCGGCACAAAGAAATTCGAACAATCTATCCGAACCGAATCGGGCAAACTGTCAATGGGAATTTTATACGGGTTGACATGGTCGCTTCGCCAGATATTGTTATAAATATCTTCGGCCGGATGATTCTCCATCAAATCATCCGAATTATCGTTCAACATTTCACGATAAACATTAACCGTATCTCTTTTGGGTATAAGGGAAAAATTAGTGTGCTGCGACAAGCATCCTAAAGTTGAAAGGAAAAAGGTAATTAAAGTAAGATATTGTTTGAGAGAAGAAAGCATAAAGAACTTTTAGAGATGCATATTCCACTATGCAAAATTTATAAATAAAATAAGATTAAAATCAACCGCTAAATTTCATCATCCGAATCAACCACTAAATTTCATCATTGGCATATAAGCCGCTCAACCCAACCTGATCGAATTCAAAGATCTCCGCATCGGTAAAAAAACGGGCCAACTCTTCGTTAGCATTTTCAACCGAATCGGAAGTATGAACAATATTTTCCTGAGAACTCACACTAAAATCACCCCGTATCGTTCCAAGGGCAGCTTCACGTCCATTGGTTTTTCCCGCCATTTCGTGGACGATATGTACGGCATCCAACCCTTTCCAGCAACAAACAATCACCGGAGTAATCATCATGGAATCTTTAATCCGTTTAAAAAAAGGTTTTTGAACTAAATGAGCATAATGTTCAGCCAAGATTTCATCCGTCAGTTGCAGCATTTTTATTCCACACAATTGCAACCCTTTTCGCTCAAAGCGATGAATTACCTCACCAACCAACCCTCTTTTAATAGCACCGGGTTTAATAATAACAAGTGTTTTTTCCATGTTTCTTGCAATAAAAAAGTTTACGTATTCATTTAAAGTTGTCCAAAATTAAAAAAATGGTGGTTGCGGTCAAAGAAAGTTCTATATTATTAACTTATTGAACCCCAATTTAAGGTATTCGTCTTCATTTTTTTTAATTGATTGCCCATTACCCTGTTTTCTTTTTCCTCCAGTTGGGGATCGGATTCCAGTATTTCCATAGCCACCTTGCGGGCGATTTCAAGCATTTTACCATCCTGTGCTAAATTCGCAATTTTCAGGTCGAAAGGCAATCCGCTTTGCTGCGTACCTTCGAGGTCACCAGGTCCGCGTAGTCTCAAGTCTGCCTCTGATATTTCAAACCCATCGTTGGTACGTACCATGATTTCCATGCGCTTACGCGTCTCGGAAGCCAGTTTAAATCCGGTCAGTAAAATACAGAACGATTGTTCCGCCCCACGGCCTACCCTGCCACGCAACTGATGCAACTGGGACAGTCCAAACCGTTGGGCACTTTCAATTACCATCACCGAAGCATTCGGAACATTTACTCCAACTTCAATAACTGTAGTCGCAACCATAATCTGTGTTTCGCCCCTGACAAATTTCTGCATTTGGAACTCTTTCTCTTTCGGCTTAAGTTTCCCGTGAACCATGCTTACGTTGTAATGAGGGAAAGTTTCACGAATATATTCATATCCCGATTCCAGGTTTTGCAAATCGACCTTTTCAGATTCCTGAATCAGCGGATAAACAATGTAAATCTGACGTCCCGCCTCTACTTGTTTAACAATAAAGCCATTCAGTGCCTGCCGTTTGCTTTCATAATAATGATAGGTTTGGATTGGTTTCCGTCCCGGAGGCAGTTCATCGATCACCGAAATACTCAGATCACCATAAACCGTCATAGCCAGAGTACGGGGGATCGGAGTTGCAGTCATCACCAGGATATGAGGCAACAGGGTGTTCTTTTTCCAAAGTCTCGAACGCTGTTCTACCCCAAAGCGATGTTGCTCATCAATCACCACCAGCCCAAGATTTGCAAATTGCACCGTATCTTCAATCACGGCATGCGTTCCAATCAGGATATTCAATTCCCCGCTTCGGAGTTTTTCGTGGAGAACAACCCGGTCTTTGGAACGTGTAGAACCGGTAAGTAATGCAACCTGAACACCCAAGTCTCCCAGAAATTCCTGCAAGCTGACATAATGTTGTGTCGCCAGGATCTCGGTAGGCGCCATAATGCATGCCTGGAAGCCATTGTCCACAGCCATCAGCATGGCCATAAGGGCTACCAGCGTTTTTCCGCTACCGACATCTCCCTGCAACAAACGGTTCATTTGTTTGCCGGAAGCTACATCAATCCGTATCTCTCGCAAGACACGTTTCTGGGCATTAGTCAGTTCAAACGGCAAATGTTCATTGAAAAAAGTATTGAAATAGTAACCGATTTTACTAAAGACAAATCCTTTATAATGCTGGTCACGCCACCGGGTTTGTTGGAGCAGATTCAACTGGATATAAAACAATTCTTCAAACTTCAGGCGCTGACGTGCCTTGTTGAGTAAATCTGCGTTTTTAGGGAAATGAATATTCACCAGCGATTCCGTAAGATTCAACAGTGCAAATTTCTTCAACAAATAAGCGGGAAGTGTTTCGGGGATACCGGTTTTAATGCTCTGAATTAACGGAAAAATGATTTTTTGAATGGCTTTGGAGTTCAGGAAACTATTTTTCATTTTCTCCGAAGTATTGTAAAATGGTTGCAAGCCCATTTGCTCCGGTGGCGGCAACTTCGAGGCTATTTCTATTTCCGGATGAACGATATTAAACCGGCCATTAAAAGCTGTCGGTTTTCCAAAAATCACATATTCAATTTTTGTAGTATATTTATCAAGCACATATTTCAGTCCCTTAAACCAAACCAATTCCAGGGTTCCATGCCCATCCGTAAAAATGGCTGTCAGACGCTGATTATGCCCCTCACCCACCTTCTCAAACCGTACAATCTGCCCTTTTACCTGAATGAAAGGCATATCTTCCGAAATCTCATGCAGATAATAAAACCGGCTCCTGTCCACATACTTATACGGATAATGTTTCAACAAATCCTCAACATTGCGTATGCCAAGTTCTTTGCTGAGTAAATCCGCTTTCTTCGGTCCTACCCCGGGTAGATATTTTATTTCCTGATATGATAAATCCATCTGATTTAGCCCGATATATATTTCCCGAAAGGGATCTTTCTTAGAATATAAATAATAAACAATGAAGTCATTAAAGTCATAAGCGTTACCAAGGGCAAAGAAACCAACGGATGTGCCATCGTCCAAAAGATTCCGTTGCTAAAGAAAATCCCGATAACCAGTATATGTACTAAATAGATTCCATAACTGTAGTTGCTGATTGTACGTTGAAGCAGCAACAGATATTTGTTCTTAACTCCGGAGTCCTTTATCCATAAGAAGATTGCC
>JAUZOM010000055.1 GCA_030706465.1 Bacteroidota bacterium
CACTACTTTTACTTTATCAAACGGACACTGGTTAAAGGCATTGAAGATAAGGGAAGCCGGCGGAAATGTCAGCCTGGCTTTATATTCATTGCGGACAAAACCAGTCAGCTCAGCAAAGTATTCTTTATCAAATTCCTCTTGTAGTTCAGCCTTCCAGGTAGGTTCGATCTTTACTTCCATTGTTGATTAAGTTGAATTTGTGTATTGGTTAATTAGTGTAATGGTTAATTAGTATATTGGTTAATTGGTTTGATGGTTGATTAAGTTGAATTAGTTAATTGAGTAAAGTAAGTTGAGTAGGTGAATTAGGTTGATTGAGTTGAATTAATAAATCCCACCATATCAACCAATTGACCGATATACTAATTAACTAATAACCTTATCACCAATTACCTGATAACCGCATTTAATAATTGCTTCATGGCCTTTTTCAGGATCAATCTGGAAGAGGCCACATTCAATCGTAAATGGTATTCTCCACCTGTTCCGAAGGTAGTCCCTTTATTCAGGCCCAATCCGGCTTTTTTAGCAAAGAAATCGAATAATTCATCTGTTTCCATACCGAGCTCTTCGCAGTCTAACCAGATTAGAAATGATGCTTCTGGAATCATGGGTTTGATTTGCGGAATATTGGCTTTCAGGAAATCAACTACAAAATCAACGTTTCCCTGTACATATTCAAGCATTTGTTTCCGCCATTCTTCTCCTTTTTCATAACAGGCTACCGTGGCAGCATAGGCAAAGATGTTACCTCCGGTTAATTCGGAAGCTTCCAGGAAATCAACAAACCTCTTTCGTAATTCCTCGTTTGGAATGATGTAAGACGAACTGATGAGCCCCGGCATATTAAAGGTCTTGCTGGGAGCCATGAAGGTCAGGCTTATCTGGGCCGCATCCCCGGAAACAGTGGCAAAGGGAGTATGTTTATGGCCTGTTAAAACCATATCTGCGTGAATCTCATCCGAAACAACAATAATCCGGTGCTTTGCACAAATTTCTGCTAACCGGTATAGGGTCTCATTATTCCAGACACGTCCACCCGGATTATGCGGATTGCAGAGAATGAAAAGTTTGGTGTTAGGCGTAATCTTACTTTCCAGGTCTTCAAAATCCATTTCAAATTTCCCGTTTACGGTCTTAAGCGGATTGTTGACGATTACCCGGTTGTTGTTTTTCACTACATGAAAAAAAGGATAATAAACAGGAGGTTGCACTATCACTTCATCTCCCGGTTGGGTAAGGGACTGTACGGCAAATGAAAGTCCAGGAACAATACCCGGCAAGAAACCAATCCATTGACGTTTCACTTCCCATTGGTGATGATTGTTTATCCAGTCGATCAGGGATGGATAGAATTCTTTAGGTGGCATGGAGTAACCCAAGATTGGATGTTCGCACCGTTCACGGATGGCTTCAAAAATGAAATCCGGTGTCCGGAAGTCCATATCTGCAACCCATAATGGTAAGACATCTTCAGAACCGTAGAGCGCTTTGCAACGTTCCACTTTAATGGCACCGGTATTCCTGCGGTCAATGATTTCGTCAAAATTGTAAGTCATTGTTATGTACATTTAGTCTTTTACAAATTAGATGCTTTCCTCAAAGTTCAGAATTTTGAGAAAGTTATATTACTTCGTCATTTCCTCGATTGGTCTCCCAATGCAGGCATTTGGCATTGGGATATTCAGTAAATGTGATAAGGTCGGGGCAATATCAGTCGCTTGATACGAAGCCGAAATGTTTTGTGGCTTTATCTGCCAGCCGTAGAAATAAAACGGAGCATGCGAAATGACGGCATCCGATTCACCTACGGGATTATTCTTGTTATCCACTTCCACCCATCCCGGCAATAACGTGATGATGACATCGCCGACACAATTTTTATTGGTGGAATTGCGGACACGGGCTGTTTCCGAACTTGCATTCCCGCCTGTATTGAATACCTGGGACGAAGGAAATGCTGATTGGATCCCTTCAAAATCAAGCATGAAATCGGCAACCGTTTGTTGGAAGCTGCTGAAATTCAGTTTTCTTTCTTCTATTTTCTCCTTGTTCAGGAATATATTCTTGCCATAATACCCGGCAATCCATTTATGTTGTCCATAAATGGCCATTAAATAAGAACTGAGCAAAGCCAGTGAACGGTCTGCATTAAAATAGCCGGCAGGAATTTTATTTTCACCCAGTTCGTTGGGGGAATGTGCATTCGTTTGATTTCCAAACATAAATACCAGCGTCTTATCAAGGCCGACTTTACTGTCGATTTTTTGAAGTATATTTTGAATGTCTTTGTCCAGGCGCAGGTACATATCTTCTTTCTCGGCCGACTGAAGGGCTGTTGTTTTCTCAAAAGGGGTACGTACGCTGAACTGCAGTAATAAGATATCTGGATAGATGTCTTTTCCCAATTGTTCTTCCGTCAGGATTTTTAATCCTAATTCGGCAACCAACCCATTGGCTGAAGGGGTGTTTTTTAGAATTGTCTCAGCAGACTTTTTGCTTTTTTTAGCAGTAGGATCGTACATAAACCCCCATTTTTTATCTTCCCGGTTGGGCTTTGAGAAATAGGTATTTATATTATACAACGGCCCCCAGGTTCTGGCTGTATAGTTTTTAAAAACACCGTTTACATTCATCTCGTCCGCCCAGTGTGGCAGTCCATCTTTGTAATAACCGGTGGTAACCCATTTCATATTCACGTCATCCAGCCACGCCACGCTGTTGGCTGTATGTCCGCCCAGCATGATAGCCTCTTCCGGTCCCTGGGCAATGGCATAACTTTTCGATTTGCTCGGGTAAGCCAGCATAATTTCATCCACAATAGTGCTTGAAAGCAATTTATGCGCCGATAAAGTCTGGTCGGTTCCGATTCCAATCTGGTCATCATCCTGAATGATAGATTGTATTTCTTCTTCTTTCCGGTTGTAAAAGTAATTTCCGGTAATTCCGTTGTAATAAGGGGTGGTGCCGGTCATCACCGACGCGATATCCGGTGCGTTACCCGCCGAAACAATGTTGTAGGCTACGTCCCGGCAGTTTGCCCCCTGGCCGATTATTTTTCTGAAACCATTGGGATCAAAATAGTTCCATAACAAATCAATATGTCTTTGTTGCAATCCATCCACCAGGATACCCACCACCAAACGTGGACGTTCTGTGGCAGCCGGCTGAGCTGAAATCTTTAACCCGAAAAAAGTTATTGTCGTGAAAAACAGTATTGTTCGAAAAGAAAACCTCATTATAAATTATAAATTATGAATCAATATAGTTTAGTTAAGCAAATGAAAAATGGTGCACGGATAACGTGGATTTTAAAACGCTTATAAATACGGATAAAAAATATAAAATCTGCTATAATCTGCGTTGTTTGTATCCGTTTTATACGGCTGTAAGGAATATCCCATCCGTGTTCAACTGCTTATCTAAAAGATATTAAATTATGAATTATGCATTGTGCATTGTGAATTAAAGTAAACCTTTTGTGCTCGGCAATTCATATTGGTAAATATCACGCCTGACCGCCATTTTGATTGATTTTGCCAGCGCTTTAAAGATGCCTTCTATCTTATGGTGTTCGTTATCCCCCTCGGCTTTGATGTTCAGGTTCATTCTGGCTGCATCACTAAATGATTTGAAGAAATGTAATATCATTTCGGTAGGCAAATCCCCTACATATTCCCGTTTGAAGTTTACATCATACACCAACCAGGCGCGTCCTCCGAAGTCGAGTGCTACCGAGCACAGGCAGTCGTCCATAGGCAGATAAAAACCGTAACGCTCAATGCCGCGTTTATTGCCCAGTGCCTTTCCGAAAGCTTCCCCCAGGGCAATAGCGGTATCTTCCACCGTATGGTGCTCGTCTACCTCCAGGTCGCCTTTCACCTTGATGGTCAGGTCGGATCCGGAATGTTTGCCTATTTGTTCCAGCATGTGGTCAAAGAATTTCAAGCCGGTATCAATATCGCATTTGCCGGTACCATCCAGGTTCAGTTCTATCAGGATATCGGTTTCTTTTGTAGTCCGTTTAATGGTGGAGGTGCGTTCTCCTGCAAACAGGAATTCGGTAATTTTATTCCAGTCGGTCGTTGTTAAGGCGCAATAGCGGGTCAATCCTTTTTCTTCCAAAACGGCGGTATCGTCGTTTAGATAAATAGCTTTACAACCGAGGTTCCGCGCCAACTCCACATCGGTATAACGGTCGCCAATGACAAATGAACCTGCTAAATCATATTCTTCGGAAAAATACGCTGTCAGCATGGCTGTTCCGGGTTTCCGGGTAGGCAGGTTATCTTCCGGGAATGATTTGTCAATAAACACATTGTCGAAATGGATATCTTCGTTGGCAAGTGTTTGCATGAACTTCGCTTGTACGATGTCAAAGTTTTCCTGTGGGTGAACTTCAGTCCCGAGTCCATCCTGGTTGGTAACCAAAGCCCATTCGAAATCCAGTTTATGGCGGATAAAATACAGGTTGCGCAGTACGTTCGGCAAGAACTCCATTTGTTCCAGGTTATCCACCTGATAAGTCACCGGCGGTTCAACGATGATGGTCCCATCGCGGTCAATGAAAAGTACCTTCTTCTTTAATGTGTTGTTGAGCGGTTCTGCCATGTCAATTTATATAATATAGGTTGAATTATTGTTGAATGATCTACAAAAATAGTTTATTTATATGTGAACAGAAAATATTATAAGCTTCTTCCCGTTTGCAAGAAAACAATTAGTTTTCTATTTCATTGATTCTTACCTCTTACTCATTCCTCATCTCTCATCTCTCATTCCTGTTCCATTCCGAGCTCTATCTTCAAGAACCGTCCCGTTTCGCTGGTTGGATGCTTTGCGACTTCCTGCGGGGTGCCGGTGCAAATCACCTTTCCACCGGCTGCACCACCTTCAGGGCCAATGTCGATGATGTAATCGGCCGTTTTGATAACGTCCAGGTTGTGTTCGATAATGATCACGGTATTCCCTTTATTTACCAACCGGTTTAACACGCCGAGCAATACCCGGATATCTTCAAAGTGCAGGCCGGTTGTCGGTTCATCCAGTATATACAGGGTCTTGCCGGTGTCACGTTTGGAAAGCTCGGTGGCTAATTTCACCCGCTGGCTTTCACCCCCGGAAAGTGTGGTGCTCGATTGCCCCAGTTTGATATAGCCTAACCCGACATCCTGCAGGGTCTTGATCTTATTCAGGATGGAAGGCTGGTTCTCGAAAAACTCTACAGCCTGGTTAATGGTCATATCCAACACATCAGCTATGGATTTGCCTTTAAACCGCACCTCCAGTGTTTCCCGGTTGTATCGTTTGCCGTTGCAACTTTCGCAGGGGACGTACACATCCGGCAGGAAATTCATTTCAATGGTCTTGTATCCGTTTCCTCCGCAAGCTTCACACCGGCCGCCGGCTGTGTTAAACGAGAAACGTCCGGGTTTGTAGCCCCGTATTTTCGCTTCGGGTAATGTTACAAATACATTCCGTATGTCGGAAAATACCCCGGTATAAGTTGCCGGGTTTGAGCGGGGGGTACGTCCAATGGGCGATTGGTCCACTTCCACCACTTTGTCGACATGCTCCAACCCCTCAATGCTGTCGTAAGGCAACGGATCCTGTAAGGAATGGTAGAAATTCTGGCTGAGAATCGGTTGTAATGTTTCGTTTATCAGCGTGGATTTTCCACTTCCGGAAACTCCTGTTACGCAAATCATCTTTCCGAGCGGGAAAGTGACATCAATATTTTTCAGGTTATTCCCGTTGGCTCCTTTGATGGTGATCTTTTTTCCGTTTCCGGGTCGGTGTTTTACGGGTATTTCAATGCATTTTTTACCGTTCAGGTAGGCAGAAGTCAGTGTATCGGCCCGGAGCATTTCTTCGGGTGTCCCGGCAAACACGACCTCGCCTCCCAGTCGTCCGGCATGCGGTCCCATATCCACCACATAATCGGCAGCCATCATCATGTCCTTGTCATGTTCCACCACGATCACCGAGTTGCCTGTGTCACGAAGTTGTTTCAACGAACGGATCAGCCGTTGGTTATCCCGTTGGTGTAACCCGATGCTCGGTTCATCCAGAATATAGAGCACATTTACCAGCTGCGAACCGATCTGTGTCGCCAGGCGGATACGCTGGCTTTCACCACCGGATAACGATTGGGAGCTGCGGTTCAGGGAAAGGTAAGTCAACCCGACATCGATTAAAAATTGCAGCCGTGTCCTGATCTCTTTTAGTATTTCGATGGCTATTGCTTTTTGTTTGTCCGATAAAAAACCTTCCACCGTTTCGAGCCACTTGGATAATTCGGTAATATCCATGGCGGCCAGCTCGGCAATGTTCTTATCGTGCATGCGGAAGTAGAGTGACTCTTTGCGCAACCTGGCTCCGTTGCATTCGGGGCATACTATCGTCTTGGAATACTGGTTTGCCCATTTTTGCTCGGTAGCCGAAGCTCCGTTTTCCGATTGCATTTCAATGTATTTCAGGATGCCATCGTAACTCAGGAAATAACTGGTTCCGATAGATTGGTTCTTGATATGCAACCTTTCTTCCGTCCCGTTCATGATTTCATCCATAGCTTCATCGGGAATATCGCCAATGGGTGTTTTCAGCGTACAGCCGTATTTGTCGAGGATGGCTTCAATCTGCCAGAAAATAGTGCTGGCTTTATGTTTCCCTAACGGTGCTATGCCTCCGTTAGAAATGCTGATCTTTTTATCGGGGACAATTTTGTCCATGTCGATCTGGTTCACATACCCCAGCCCCTTGCAATGCGGGCAGGCTCCATGCGGCGAGTTGAACGAGAAGTTATGAGGTGCCGGTTCGTCATACGAGATGCCGCTCGTGGGACACATCAACGTTTTACTGAAGTAACGGATGCTTTCAGCGTCTTTCTCCAGGATCATCACGATGCCGTTGCCCTGTTGCATGGCTTTTTGCATGGATTCTTTCAGGCGTTTCCGGTCTTTTTCGGTTACCAGCAGCCGGTCGATCACCACCTCGATATCGTGGTTTTTATACCGGTCCACTTTCAGGCCGTGGGTAGCTTCCCTGATTTCCCCGTCAATCCGGACATGCAGGTATCCCTTTTTGCGGATTTGTTCGAACAGTTCCTTGTAATGGCCCTTACGCCCGCGGACCAAAGGTGCCAGTAAGAATGTTTTTTTCCCCTCGTAATCTTTCAGGATCAAATCCACGATCTGGTCTTCCGAGTACTTTACCATTTTTTCACCGGTCACGTACGAAAAAGCTTCCCCCGCGCGGGCAAAGAGCAAACGCAGGAAGTCATAAATCTCGGTGGTGGTACCTACCGTGGACCGGGGATTCTTATTGGTGGTTTTTTGTTCAATGGAAATCACCGGGCTTAGTCCTGTGATTTTATCCACATCGGGGCGTTCCATATTGCCCAGGAAGCTGCGGGCGTAGGCCGAAAAGGTCTCTATATAACGCCGCTGGCCTTCCGCAAAAATGGTGTCGAAAGCCAGGGACGATTTTCCACTGCCGCTCAGGCCGGTAATGACCGTTAGCGCATCGCGCGGGATGGAAACATCGATATTCTTTAAGTTGTGAACCCGTGCTCCAATGACTTCTACTCTCTCGGAAGCCTCGGGGGGGGGTATGGTGGATTTTAGTGTCAAAGCGGTTTTATTTTAGAACTTGCAAAGATACGAATTTGTAAACGAGTAGGCAAGGATTTTAGTTCATAGCATGACACGTCCGTTGATTGAAATGCTAAAAAAATAAAAAGGAACAAGTAGTACGCAAAACGTTTCACAAAATAATATTGTTATGAGTTTCTCTGCCTCATGGTGTCTTGGCTTACCTGTTTTTTTATTGTTCGTAAAGACCCTGCGAAGCAATGTATTAAGAAGAATCATGATTATCCTCCAACAGACCCTGTAACCGGACAGAGTCAATTTTATGGGGATACGCGTTCATGGGGACTCGCGATTTCCAAATCGCGAATGGATACCTCTTGGCGCGATAGGAAAATTGAGAGCTTTCCCAGTCGTGGCTCAGCCGGTGTCGGGTCTTATTTTAGTTTAGGTATAGATAGGGTTCAGATAGGGTTCAGATAGGGTTCAGTTAGGGTTCAGATAGGGTTCGGATAGGTAAACCTAACTGAACCCTATCTGAACCCTAACTATACTCCTTTTGAAATGTCTCTATACCTAGAATGAGCCCCGGCGGAAGTAAGACTGAAGTAAGAGAATACTACCCAATTTTATAAATTCAATATCTTTTGTGTTTATTTAAAATAAATGCAGAATACATTGGAAGGTTAAAAAAGAGTTTGTACTTTTGGCGTGAATTAAAACACTGCTTCGTTCAAGTGACGTTTATAAATGCAATATATATAACCACTTAATAGGGAATATAAAACTTCAATAAATATAGCATGATGTTAGGTTTTACTCAAAAAATGAAAAAGAAATGATAAACTTGACAGCGCAAATGTTTAATGATAAATTTAAGAGTGAAATTTACAAAACAACTCAACCTGATGTGGGAGAAATGAAATTAAGTAAACAATTCTTTTTATTTTTGAATCCATTTGATAGAAATGAGTGCACAACTAAAGAAATAGTTTACAACAGAATACTTTGAAATATAAACAACAAAATCAAAATATTCACCAAAAATAAAAATTTATGAAAACAACAAAAAACATTTGCGCGATTCTTTTCATTTTTACTTCGATTTCTATAAATGCACAATTAAAAGTGCTTACAAATGGTTGTACTGAAATTTCTAATCAGACGATTATTCGCAGTGATATCAGTCATGTGTCAGATGGCTTAGATGTAACATATTCAAACCCATCAATTCCAAATAATTATGATTTAATTTGGGGCTATAACAACCAACCTCAACCAAACAATCCTGGCTTATTGACATTACAATCAGTTGATGGAGCTTATTTTACCGTTAGGGCAAATGGTAGAGCTGGGATATATAACAACAACCCAAGTTGTGCTTTAGAAGTTGGTACAGTGGGTACTAATTATGAGATAAAGGTTAATGGAAGTATTGTTTTATCATCTGACGAGAGAGTAAAAATAAACATCAAGAGTATTGATAAAAGTTTAGAAAAACTTAAACTTCTTAAGAGTGTGAGTTATAATTTTAAAGGAGTAAATGAAAATGTTGCAAAAGCAGAAAATAGTTTATTAAAAAACACAAATATTAATTACAAACCAACATTTAAGCCTCAAAATAATAAAGATAGTTACGGAAGAAATTATTACGGTTTTTTGGCACAAGATGTTCAAAAGTTATTTCCTGATTTAGTTTATAAAGATAGCACAGGCATGCTGAGTGTTGATTATTTAGGCATGATTCCTTTGCTGCTAAATGCATTGAATGAACAAGAAATCACCATTTCTACTCAAATAGGAAAAATTGCTGATTTAGAGACACGATTATCAAAGCTTGAAAATAGCAATAATTCATCTCCAAAAAAGGTCAGTGTAAATATAGCACCTGCTGAGACTGATACGCTGACATATCCTGTATTGGAACAAAATATCCCAAACCCTTTCAACATAGCAACAACAATTGGGTTTTATTTGCCAAATTCGGTTTCAATTGCAAATATCTATGTTTATGACATGAATGGCGTACAATTAAAAAGTTATTCTGTAGCTGAAAGTGGAAAAGAAAAGATCACCATACAAGGCTCTGAATTTAACGCTGGAATGTACATATATGCTTTGATTGCCGATGGTAAAGTGATTGATACGAAAAGAATGATATTGACTAAATAAACTAATAAAGTTCATTATGAAAAAATATTTTATATTGTTATTATTATCACTCATTTGTAATTTGTCAAATGCGAATAAATGGAATTTACTAAAATCAGGTGAACGTTGGAATATTTTACAAGTTATATATAATCCTGATATGGTGCATCATGATTCAACTACCTATTTTGTAAAATTCGAAGGAGATACAATTATTAACGCACATACATACAGTCGTGTATTGAAAGCTACCGATGTAGAGTTTAATAATTGGACGTTAAATGGCTTTGTAAGAGAAGATACTTTGATCGGCTTTTATTACCGAAGTTTACAGGAAAAAGAAGGCTTACTTTACAAATATAATCTAAGAATTGGAGATAGCGTAGTTATTATAAATACAAATGGTTGGTCAGATTCTATTAGATATTTAGTAGCTGGAATTGATTCCGTACAGATAGAAGGCAAATACAAAAAAAGGTATATCATGAATCAAAAACATTATGAATATATGCCTGAAACATGGATTGAAGGTGTTGGTAGTTCGTTAGGAATATTAAATTGCGGATTAATTGATGCTGGTGGAGCTACAAGGCTACTTTGTTGTTATGAAAATAATGTTTTAATTTATAAAAATCCGGACTATCAAGACTGTTATTATTCAACAAACACGGCATTGCATTCAATCAAGGATTTAGAAACAGGAATTAATGTATATTCCGGGACGACGTCTAATGTGATTTTTATAAAAAGCCAAGTCGATAATTATATAAGAATTTTTAATAGTTATGGAATGTTTATTGAAGTTGTACATGTTTTGGCGAATCTGGAATACAATCTAAATGTAGCAAAGTATTCCAAAGGTGTATATGTAATCTCTCCATCGACAAACTCATTTGGGGCAAAGAAATTTATTGTATATTAACCAATAACAAAGAAATACAGAGATGAAAATATATAGAATAATCAATTTATTAATAGTAATATTGATAGTCACATTGATTAGTTTCACAAAAGCAGGAAATATCAATTTAAATAAAACTTTCAAAAATGATTCAACCTTATACATTTTTGATAAGATAAGTAGTCTAAACAACTTAAGATTGAATGCAACAATCAATATGTCAAACGAACGAAGTTTAGTTAGGGTTGTGTTAGGATGTTCTGACAACAAAGAATATCTTGTTTATGAGGCATATAGTCCATTAGTAGACACTGGTGTTGTTGAAATAAATTCTGCGGGTGATGAAACTGAGTTTTTAAACAATGTATCTCCAACATATATCAAAATTCTAATAAATGAAGCTGATATAACAATTAAATCATTCAATTATGATAATAACAAAATATCGAAAACAATTGAAGCCGACATTAATAGTTCATTGACATCAAAACGTAAGGAGAAGTCGGATAAGTTAAACCATAATTTAGTGACTAAAAATGAGAAATGGCGAGCCGGCATTAACGAATTGTCAAAGATGTCCTATATGGAGAAAAAATTATATTTTGGAGTTGAGAAGTATAACTCGTTGGGATTGGAATATTATAATGGAGGTATATTTGAATTTAAGGATTTTGAGTTGAAAAGCAAATCTACCTTATCAAAGGTAAAGTTAGCAGCTAGTTCTGAAGTACAATTGCCATACATAGACCATTTTGATTGGAGGGAAAAGCATGGGGCAAATATTTCCACTTCACCATACTATACTGGTACTATTAATGGTTGGATATCTCCAATAAAGAAACAATGGGCTGGCACATGTTGGGCTTACTCAGCAGTAGGTGCCACTGAAACCTTAGTTAATTTATACTATAATCAATCTCTAAATTTGGACCTATCAGAACATGACATCAATTCATGTAGTGGAGGAGGGTCTTCAAGTGGCGGTTGGCCTGCTCCAGCATTAGAATACATTAAGAATACTGGTGTGGTAAATGAAACCTGTTTTCCAAATCCATCAGACGCTATAGAATTACCATGTAGTAGTAAGTGTAGCAATCCAACCGAAAAAATTAAAATTAGTAGCTATAGTTACGGAGGTTTTAGTAATGAGGATGGATTGAAAGGTCTTGTTATTATGTCTCCAATGACATTCGTAATTTGTTGCCCGTACATTTGTCATGCAACAGTTGTGGTTGGATATCGTATAATTAAAGAAGGTGATATTATATATCATTCGGAACAAAACTCAGGAACAGACTACATAGTTATTCAAGCAGGAGACCCCTTAATAGGAAGAACCTGTTGGATTATTAAAAATAGCGGGGGAAGCAATAATCCAACCTGTGGTTATGGATATTATGTGATTGATAATTTTGACTATATTAGTACTTATGGTACATGTTCTGTTTTTGGTCCTATAACCAGTTTACAATTTACTAATAACGACATAAAATGTGTTGACTTGGATGGCGATGGATATTATAATTGGGGAGTTGGACCAAAACCAGCATCATGTCCAGCTTGCATACCAGATGAGGAAGATGGTGATGATTCAAATCCAAATTTAGGTCCAATGGATTCATATGGTTTTTGTCGTCCGTTAACCACACCGTTATCTTATCCTGTTACTACAATTTCATCTAATACAACATGGAATACAAAAAATATGTTATGTGGTGATTTAGTTATAACAAATGGTGCAACATTAACCATTTCAGATAAATTAATTATGCCTGTAAATTCAACAATAACAATTTCTGCCAATTCCAAATTAGTTGTTGATGGAGGTGCAATTACTTATGCAAATATTATAGTAGAAAATGGAAGTGAGCTTACTCTTCAAAATAATGCTGTGATTCAATTGTATAAAAATGACGAGCTTAATATCAATGCTGGTGCAGTATTTAATAACAATTATGGCGATATTCAAATTCTTAGTCGCTATTAGCGTTGTTTTTTTTCAATTAGTATGAAGTGTTTTCACTGGATAGTTCTGAGCGAAGCGGAGACTTGAACTGAACAAAACCAGAGGGCAATCCTGAATGTTATAAAAGAGAATTCTCCAAGAAGTTGGAAGACATGGATGTGACGTATGGCCCAGCTGACAGTAAATAAGAAAGTTAATAACGGCTTAAGTGTTTATTAAAATTGTAAGCCAGTGGACGGCAGGCTAAATAGGTTTTTTACCTCCAAGAGCCTTCTGTAATTTTTGTTTTATTCAGAATAAATATCTATCTTTCGCAAAATTTTCAATACTGATATTTTGAGAACAAATCACAAAAAGATTATCTTACTGATTCTTTGCCTTCAGCTTGCCTCCCTGCTTCGTGCAGAACGTCTCGATTCCATGTTTGTCGAATTAGATAAGTACATTGCCAGAAGTAGTTATTATATGAATTTAAAGGAAACTAAAATTCATAAAATCAAGAAAGAATTACGGGGCGCCTCCAACGAAAGCTATGACCAATTACAACATTTTGCCGCGCTATTCGAGGAATACAAGTCGTATAAGTACGATTCGGCCTACGTTTATGCCATCAAAACCCTGGATATTGCCCATAAATTAAATAATCCCGAAAAAATAGTCGAAGCGAAAGTCCGCTTGGTATTCTGTTTTCTATCTTCCGGATTGTTTAAGGAAGCATTTGATATTGCCAAAGACAGTGATGTGGAAGGGCTGAGTCCATCTGTCAGGCTGGCTTATTATAAAATCACGGCACGGCTGTATTACGATATGGCTGACTACAATGGCGTGGAGCCTTTTAAAGCGGACTATATCGCGAAGGGCAATCGATACAGTGAACAGGCCATTGCCCTGATCCCGGCCAATACCGTTGAATATTGGTCGGCACTGGGACTGTTGAAGATGAAGCAGAAGGATTATAACGGTTCGATGGATGCATTTAAAGTGGTGCTGAGCGAGACGGTCGATAACCATGAGGATGCTATTGCAGCTTCAAGCCTGGCTTATATCAATTCGTTGACAAACCAGCACGAAGAGGCGGTGATAAACTTAATAAAAGCTGCAATTGCCGATATTAAATCGGCAACAAAAGAAACCGTGGCTATGCGAAACCTGGCTACGCTTCTATATCAATCGCACGGTAACATAAACCAGGCAAACAAATACATTAAACTGGCCATGGATGATGCCAATTTTTACAATGCCCGGCATCGAAAGATTGAGATCAGTTCTATTTTACCGATTATAGAGAAGGAACGTTTCGATTCTGTCGAACGGCAACGGAACCTGTTGATATGGCTGGTCCTGACGGTTACGGTCCTATTCATCCTGTTTCTGGGGGCGACATTGATTATCCGCAAGCAACTAAAGAAATTGAAAATTGCCCGGCAGACTATTCAGGAGCAAAACGAGAAAGTGCTGTTGACTAATTCCGAACTTTCGGAAGCAAACAAAATCAAGGATAAATATATCGGACACTTTTTCTATGTAAATTACCAGTACATAGACAAGCTCGAACATATGTACCGGATTATCAACCGGAAAGTAGCCCTGCGGCAATTTGAAGAATTCCCGAAAATGTTTAAGGAAGCGGATATTCTCCTGGAACGGGAAAATATGTATATCTCTTTCGACCAGACTTTCTTAAAACTCTTTCCTGAATTTGTCAATGAATATAAGCTTCTGTTCCCTCCCGAAGAGATAGCTCATATGGGCATTGAAAACGGAAGGCTGACGATTGAGATGCGTATTTTTGCCTTAATCAGGTTGGGAGTCATTGAGAGTGAGAAGATCAGCAAGTTCCTCAACTATTCCATTCATACCATCAATACCTACAAAACGAAGGTGAAAAACAAATCGATTATTCAGAACGAATTATTTGAACAAAAAATAATGGAAATTAAATCCGTAAAATCGGATACGTGATCATATAGCGTGCTCTTCACACAATTTCAACCGATATACCGGTTTGTTTTAGTACAATTTTACAACTTTTACAGTATATTTCCATTATATTTATCTATCCCAGCTTACTTATCAAAAGCTTGAAATACAAAAAGATATAATTATTTAATCCATTAAATAATTATATCTTTTTTTTGTACAACTTGTAGCCAATGCTATAATCTATATATTCGCACTGTATTTCAGTGAAACCATACAATCGTCCGTGTTATTTATCAGGTTGCCGGAGCAACTCCCGGACTTTCTTCGAACGGAGGTTGTAAACAAGATACAAACACACAAACGAAATTAAGTCCTGCTTCTATTATTTTGTTTCAATACAGGATGAGAAAGCTGCCTTGAGATTTATAAGAAAATAAAAGAAGTAAAATAATTTAACAAACAAAGAAATATTAAATATCATGAGGAATATATATTGTGTAGTTTGTACCTTCTTTTTACTGGCCTTCTTCTCGTGTACCCGGGAATACAGGACAACCGTAACTTCGCCGGATGGGAAAATAAAGGTTGAAACAGGCATTGAAGAAGGAAAGCCATTTTATAAGATCGAAAAAGGGGATAAAAAGATTATAGAGAAATCATTTTTAGGTTTTATACTTAAGGGAAATGATGCGTTTAATAAGGACTTTATTATTAAGAATACGGAATTTAAGTCGTTCAGCGAGAAATGGACTCAACCGTGGGGAGAAGAAACAACGGTAGATAATACCTACAACGAAATGACCCTTCGCATAGCTGAGAAAAGTGGCAAAAAAAGGGAATTATCCATTGTATTCCGGGTATTTAACGATGGAGTCGGGTTCCGGTATGTGTTTCCGAAACAACCGAATCTGAATGATTTCACCATTATGGATGAGGTTACAGAATTTGCATTGGTAGGGAATCCCCAGACGTGGTCTATCCCAACCAATCACACGAATTATTTTGAGCATCTGTATAAAAAAGCTCCGGTAACCAGCCTGGATACCGTATGCACCCCATTGACCATGCAGGTTAACGACAGCTTGTATCTGGCTATCCATGAGGCGAACCTGACGGATTATGCAGGCCTCAATCTGACACCCAAGCAAGGGTCATCCACGTTGAAAGCCGATTTAACCCCGTGGTCCACCGGAGAAAAGGTGTTTGCCAAGACTCCCTTTCAAACTCCCTGGAGAACTATTATCATAGCCCGCAACCCCGGTGACTTAATGCTTTCGAGATTGATGCTGAACCTGAACGAACCTTCGAAGATAACCGACACCTCCTGGATTCAACCCGGCCGGTATATCGGTATCTGGTGGGGAATGCACATGGAGGCTTATACCTGGAAACAGGGGCCTAAACACGGAGCAACCACGGCCAATGCCATGCGCTATATCGATTTTGCGGCTAAACACGGGTTCTCGGGAGTCCTGGTAGAAGGTTGGAATTATGGCTGGGATGGCGATTGGTCGAAAGATGGGACGCATTTTAATTTTACGAAGGCGTATCCCGATTATGATCTTGCTAAAGTAACCGAATATGCGGCAAAGAATCATGTCAAGATTATCGGCCATAACGAAACAGGCGGTGCCACAAAGAATTATGAAGCACAACTGGACAGTGCTTTTGCCCTGTATTCCAAATTAGGTATCAGTTGTGTGAAGACCGGTTATGTCAATCCGTTGTTGGATCATAAAGAGCAACATGCCAGTCAGTATGGTGTCCGCCACTACCGCAAGGTGATTGAAACGGCTGCCCGTTACAAAATAATGATTGATAACCATGAACCCATGATGCCGACGGGGTTGCAACGTACTTATCCCAACTTAATGTCGCAGGAAGGGGTACGGGGGCAGGAATATGATGCCTGGTCGCCGGACGGAGGAAACCCACCCGAACATACCACTATCATTCCCTTTACCAGAGGACTTGCCGGACCAATGGATTTTACACCGGGTACTTTCAAGTTTGAAAATCCGGTATTGCCCAAGACTCATGTCCATACCACCCTGGCCAAGCAGCTGGCTTTGGCAGTCGTGTTATTCAGCCCGTTGCAAATGGCATCGGATATGATTGAAAATTATGAAGGAAATCCAGCGTTCGAATTTATTACTTCCTGTCCGACCAATTGGGCTAAGACGGTCATTCCGGAGGCTGCGATCGGCGATTATCTTCTGGTAGCGCGTAAGGACCGGAAATCCAATAATTGGTTTGTGGGAGGAATTACCGATGAGAATGCGCGGAAACTAAGTTTATCCTTATCATTCTTAGATAAAGATAAGAAATACAAGGCAAAATTGTATAGAGATGGTAAAGGGGCTGATTACAAGACAAATCCTTATCCGGTAGATATTGAAGAAATTGAAGTTTCATCCAGTTCAACCTTACAGTTGAATTTGGCACCTGGAGGTGGTATTGCGATAGCTATAACTAGGGAATAGCATTCTGTTTGCGACAGGTTGAAAGAAAAAGTCATCCGGGATATTTCCCGGATGACTTTTTTGATTGATAGTACCTGATTTCTTCTGTTATTGTTTATCTTTGCACTTAACAAAACAGCAACATCATAAACTTATATATTATGGAACAAATAATCAACCGCCTCGCACTGCTACGCGATGCCATGAAACGAGAAGGCATTTCAGCCTGTATCATCCCCGGAACCGATCCTCATGCCAGTGAGTATATTGCAGAATATTGGAAAGAACGTCAATGGATTTCGGGTTTTGATGGTTCGGCAGGTACGGCTGTTGTCACGTTGACCGGTGCCGGGTTGTGGACTGACTCACGTTATTTTCTTCATGCAGCCGACCAACTGGAAGGTACAGGCATTGAATTAATGAAACAGGGCTTGCCGGAAACACTGGAAATTCTTCCATGGTTGGCAACCCAGTTGAAAGTCGGAGATAGGGTGGGAGTGAACCCTCAAATGTTCTCGGTTAATAGTTATGCTTCCATGAAATCGGAGTTGAAACTAAATGACCTGGAGTTGTTCTCGATCGATTTACTTGCCCGGGTTTGGACAAACAGACCCTCGTTACCGTTGGCACCGTTCTTTGTCTATGATACGCAATATGCAGGAAAATCGACAGTTGATAAGCTGGCGGAAGTTCGTGCGGAAATGAAAAAAGCCCATGCCGATGTTTTTGTAATGTCGGGGTTGGATGAAATAGCCTGGTTATTCAATATACGGGGCAATGATGTGGATTACAATCCTGTGGTGATCGCTTATGCATTGGTAGAAAATGATAAATCTACCTTGTTTATTGCTCCGGAAAAACTGACTGCGGAAACCAGCGGGTATCTAAAGAGCCAGGGAGTACAGGTAGAGCCTTACCAGGCCATATACGACTCGCTGAAAAATACACCGACTTCAAAGGCCGTATTGGTGGATGGCGGAAAACTGAATCAGGGGTTGTTTGAATCTATCCCGGTGGACTGTGCCCTGCGAAATACGATGTCTCCGGTATTCAAACTGAAGAGTGTAAAGAATGAGATCGAAATGGCCGGTGTCCGGCGGGCAATGGCTAACGATGGCGTTGCTATGACGCGTTTCTTTATCTGGTTGGAACAAAATCTGAAAAGCGGTAGCTTGTCGGAGATCTCTGTTTCCGATAAATTGCGGGAATTTCGCAGTGAACAGGAAAACTTTGTAGGAGAAAGTTTCGGAACGATTGCCGGATATGCCGCTCACGGTGCTATTGTGCATTACAGTGCCACCCCTGAAACGGATGCAAAACTGAAAGCAGAGAATATATTTTTACTGGACTCCGGCGGTCAATTCTTAGACGGAACAACCGATATTACCCGGACAGTGGCATTTGGTAACCCGACAGCCCAACAGAAAACAGACAATACGCTGGTATTGAAAGGGCATATAGCATTGGCAAAAGCAATATTCCCTGTCGGAACACGGGGTTCCCAGCTTGATATCCTTGCACGTAAAGCAATGTGGGATTTGGGACTGAATTACGGGCATGGAACCGGACATGGGGTAGGTCATTTCCTGTGTGTCCATGAAGGCCCGCAAAGCATTCGTATGGACGAAAATTCGACTGTCTTAGTACCCGGTATGATGATCTCCAACGAACCTGGCATGTACCGTACCAACGAATACGGTATCCGTATCGAAAATCTGGTGCACGTCATTCCTGCCCAAAAAACAGAATTCGGGCAATTCCTGAAATTTGAAACACTTACTTTATTCCCGATAGACCAGCATTTGATTAATTTTGATATGTTGAGTAATACAGAAATTGACTGGTTGAACGACTACCATCAACGGGTTTATAATACCATTTCGCCTAAACTGAATGAATATGAACGGGAATGGTTAAGCAAGAAATGCAGCCCGTATATTAGTAAAATTTGAAGCTAAGTCGTTGGCTGGTTGATTAGTTGATTAGTTAATTGGTTAATAAGTTAATAAGTTAATAAGTTAATTGGTTAATTAAGTCGATTAAGATTAGTGTACGTTTAACCAATAAACCAATAAGCTAATAAATCAACCAATCAACCATTTAACTAATCAACTAATTAACCAATCAACCATCTCCCGAAAAAATGGACTTTAATATAAAAGACTCTTTACTTGGAAAGCAAGCATCAACTCCCGAGAAGTATGATGCTTCGCTTTTGTTTCGTATACCCCGAGCGGAAAATCGGGTGTATTACGGAATTGATGATGCAAATTTACCTTTTGTGGGTTATGATGTGTGGAATTGTTATGAAGTTTCTTTTCTTACTGCAAATGGATTACCGGTATCGCGGGTACTTAAATTGATTTATGCAGCGGATAGTAAATTCCTGGTTGAGTCGAAATCCCTTAAACTGTATCTCAATGCATTTAATATGGATAGCTTCGGGGATACCGTGGAAAAGGCTGAAGAACGTGTAAAAACAACTATTTCTTACGATTTAAGCACCTTGCTGGAGACTCCGGTTTCCGCTACTTTATTCGATTCTCACGGTGAAACCAGACAGCCATTCCCGGCCTTTAAAGATGCAGATCTCAGCTGTATGGTGCCAGTAAAAGAACAGGAAGCGATTACTTTTACCCATTTTACCGAATCTCCCGATTTGCTTCGAAGTAAGTTGACGGATACTATGCGATCATATCTTTTCCGTACAGACCTGTTGCGTTCGAACTGCCGGGTAACCAATCAACCCGATTGGGGCGATTTGTTTGTTCAAATGACGACCAAACAGGATATCGGGTTGAGCTCTGTCATGGAATACTTGGTCTCCTTTCGCAAGGAAAACCATTTTCATGAAGAGGTAGTGGAAATGATATACAAACGCTTCCAGACTATTTTTGAACCCGAGAAGTTAATGGTAGCAGCCATGTATACCCGTCGCGGGGGAATTGATATTAATCCCATACGGGCTTCCCGGATTGATTTGTTAGACGAAACGCTTATCAATCCAACCTTAATGGTGGCAAAAACATTGAGGCAATGACCTTTTGTTGTTGAATTGTTGAATTGTTAAATCGTTGTATGTTACTTGTTTGCTAAGATTTACGTCATTTACGTCCAAAAATCACAAACAAAGTTTGCCAGTACCGAAAAAGAATGTATCTTTGCACCCGCAATGCGCACTGTATGCGGCTGTGGCGTAATTGGTAGCCGCGCCAGACTTAGGATCTGGTGCCGAGAGGCGTGTGGGTTCGAGTCCCTTCAGCCGCACGAAAGATCCCGATAATCTAACGATTGTCGGGATTTTTTATGTTATTGTGAACCGATCTTCTTTTGCCATCTTCTTCTTTCAGTATCTTCCCTAAAAACCATTTCAGGCTTGAGTTGTTTTAAAGAGATAGAACTAACTAATTTTTATTTAATTTTGTATTTGCTAAGAACCAACAAATACAACCTGATTCTCTCATCCTGTTGTTGGAAATAAAGAATAAAGCTGATTATTGAAGATGCGAAGATACTCTTCGTGGCACAGTCTTTGCTTTATTCACAGAAAGCGGCCAGCAGAAACTAAAAATTTATATTTCTATAATTATTTAATAAAATACAATGACATGAAACGATTTAAAAGACTTTCCTTATTGGCTTTTGTTGTCTCTCTCGTATCGGTATTCAGTGGGTGTGACGTCTATAGCTATGTCCCGCCGGTAAATCAGACAACATATGTAAATCCGCAGTGGGCTCCGCCTTATTCAGCCGGAGTGCGCTATTATTATTTGCCCGACATTGAAACGTATTATGATCTGACATCACGGGATTTTGTTTATCTCTATAACGGACAGTGGATTTCTTCGGATGAATGCCCGTTTCTTAATACCGGGTTTGACCTGAACAATTGTTTTACTGTAGCCCTTGATGTAAATGTTTTTCAACCCTGGAGGCATCACCATTACTATGTTTCGCACTATCCGCGATATTACTATCAGGACTATTACGATCATAGTAATATCCCTTATGTTCGTGGATTTAATGAAAACAGTAGAAGTGCTATTTACTGGAAGGAAAACGAAAGAAGCCGTGCCCGCAGGTGGGACAGTGAAGCGCTGAAGACAGATCATAAATTTAAATATACAACTCCTGACCGTCAGCAACAGAATAACTCGTATAGAAACGGAAATGCCGATCGTAGATTGAACGATAATGCAAACCGTCAGCAGCAGACTAACTGGAATAATACCCCGGGTGGTACACGTAATGCAGGTATTGATAATTCAAGCCGTCAACAACAACCGAACCGGAATAATAACCCCGGTGCCACACGTAATGGTGGTACTGATAATACAAGCCGCCAGCAACAAAACACAGGTAATCCGGATATAAATACTACGCGCCCATCGGGTGGTGATGTTACAAACCGTCCACAGCAGAATGCCGGAACCCCGAATGTAGCACCTACCCGTAATCAGGGTTCAACTGTTGAAAACCGTCAGCCGGCTGTTACACCTCCAACGCGTGTGAGAGCGACTCAAAGTACCAACTATTACGGAAGAAGCATTGGACAACCGGTTAGGGTGGAAAAGCAAATGCGCCAACAACGTGATAATAGTTCCAGAGACAATCGAAGATAAACTAACTGATTGATAACTAAAACGCCCTGATTTGTATTTTTACAAACCGGGGCGTTTTTTGTTTTAGACTTTACGGAATATGATTATTTATCTCCACACTGCCACGCCGGCTACCGGCAATTCCCTGGATCCAAAGATGATTTTTGCATTGTTGGGAATATTGATGCTGGCTTTGGAGGAAGAATAATTGATAGCTACCCAGAATCCATCGCGCCAGTTTACCATAACTCCTTCGGGTTGTTCGTTGGTTGTTATTCCGGCTGCATCGAATGCTTTTTTCAATACTTCTTTTTCCAGTTTGCCATCAATGGTTACTGTCCCGATATAGGTTACCGTTCCTTTCCCCAGTTTGTGATGAACCACGGAAGCTTTTCCGGCATAGAACTGATCGGCATAGGTAGCCCAGGTCTCGGTAGCAAAATAAGGATCCAGGATGTCACCCCAGACGTTCCAGGTGTAGTTGTCACCATTGAAATTTACTTTTGCTTTTGTCTCTGCACTTAGTTCATCGTACATAGGTATCTTAGCCCCGATCAGGGAGGCGATTGCATCTCCCCAGGGTGCTTCAAAGAAATGCCCGTTACGGTCTTTCAATCCCGTACGGCAGGTCAGGATCAGATGCCCGCCTGCTTCTACATATTTTTTCCATTTGCCTATCAGTTCCCTGTCAACCATCTGGTATGCCGGGGCAATCACTACCGGATAGGTGGATAAGTCACGGTCTTCGCCCACAATGTCTACCGGTACACAAAGCGTTTTCAGGGTAGAATAGTACCGGGTGATCAGTCCGGTTTCATTCCATTGGTAAGTTTGTTTCTGGTTGTCCGTTTCCCAGATATTATCCGGG
>JAUZOM010000056.1 GCA_030706465.1 Bacteroidota bacterium
GATAGCCTGTATAATAATTGGTTGATGGGTTGAATTCAGATACAACATCTTAAAGTTCCCGAAATTTATACCGATAGTTTTCGGGAGGGGATTTAGGGGTTCTCGTATCCGTATTTATACTTAATTTAGGTAAAAAGATACTATAGCCAGAGATAAATCAACAATGTCCCATAGATATCCCATATTATAAATGATATGGGATATCTATGGGACATCTATGGGATATCTATGGGTTAACTATGGGTTATCCTAAAACAAGTGGCGATCCGGCATAGAAACAGATATGAATGGAGCGCAGTAAAATAGCAGGGTTATTGGAAATGCTGAAATTAAAAATGCAGAAAATAACCGGCATACGGTTGGTTTCACTTGGGTGAAAAAAAACTTTCACGACCCGGCTATCAGGCCTCACAAGCTACTAACAACTAGCTTAATCGTGATTGAAAAATCAGGATAAAATAATTGACAGGAATATGTAAAAAATTAAAGATATTATGTGTAGTTTTGTGGGATAATTACAGCATTTGACCTGGCAAAAATCATAAAACAGGGTAAAAAATAAAGTTATCACGATTGAGCAACATCCCATTCTGATTGTTTTCCATAACAATGAAGATTATATCTTGCTAACCTACCAGGTTCATAGCCAATCAGAAGACTCTATTATTAAGTGGCTGAGTTTAGGAATATACAGGGAAATGGGAATCCAGGTATAATCCGGATTTTAATTATACCGGATTCGGTACAATTAAGTAACACCCTGCCCCGATCTATCGGGGAGTTCTGTTTCGCCAAACGTATTATCCGGGGAATAAACCGGAAGCAGTTCGGGTTGACTATCCGATAAAAAGAAATATTATTTAAATTTATTTTCAGCATGATTCATGAAATATTACCACATCGGTTCAATAATCAGTTTATTATTGCTACCGATATTGCCGAAGACGATTACATCCTTCATTACAGGGAAAATTCATTATTATTAAAAACAGCGGGTGATGGATTCGAGATCCCCAGGAAAAAGGATGTCTCAGCTATCGTCAATACAAAAGCAGGTACTTTTTTATTTTCGCTTGATGAGGTGCGTTGTTTCCTGATTTGGGAGGATCCGGGGACTATTGATGACCGGTTTGCTTACACCGAGATGAGTTTCTTCCGTAGATTGCAACCGCAAGAGATTGCCTGGGTTGGCATTGTCGGTTATCAACTTAGGAACTGGTATTTAAAAAACAGATTTTGTGGAAAGTGCGGATCAAAAACAATAGCCAAACAGGATGAAAGAGCCATTATCTGCCCCAGTTGTAATTCAATCGTTTTTCCTGTCATTCCACCGGCCATCATTGTGGCTATCCGGAGTAACGATAAAATACTTATGGCACACAATTCTAATTTTAAAGAAAACTGGTATTCACTGGTAGCCGGGTATGTAGAAATAGGGGAATCACTGGAAGAAACGGTCAAGCGTGAAGTGAAGGAAGAAGTCGGACTGGACGTTAAGAATATCCGTTATTATAAGAGTCAACCCTGGCCATTTTCAGGGTCCATGATGATCGGTTTTGTGGCCGAAGCAGACGATACCCAACCGGTTTGTCCCGATAATATAGAAATAACCGACGCCAACTGGTTTAGCCGGGGTAATCTTCCGAACCATCCCATCAATGACAGTCTCGGCGGAGAGATGATAGATCTATTTGAGAAGGGTGAATTATGATAAAGCTGGTACGCCGCGGCAATCTGAATCACACTGAACTTTTCCGGTTCTGCCACGGGAATAGGAAATAAAAGTCACTCTCTCTGGTATTATGCTGTTTAACATAACCGCCAGACCTTGGCCGAGCAGAACTAAGTTAATCGAAAATACAACTATAAACTAATTTATAACAGATCCTATTATTAAGCGTTTTATGAAAAAACTCCTCTTGATTTTATCCTGTGTATGGTTTTCTTTGGCTATCAATGCCCAACGGGTAGAACTTTCAGTGAATGAAAGTTGGAAATTTTTGCGAAGCGACCATACAGATGCCGCCCGGGTTGGGTTTGATGACTCGGCCTGGAAAAACGTCAATTTACCGCATACCTGGAACGACAACGATGTGATGGACGATGATCCCGGCTATTACCGAGGCATTGGCTGGTACCGCAAGAACCTGTTCCTTGCAAAATCGTATGAAAACAAACAGGTCTATTTATATTTCGAAGGAGTGAATCAGGAAACGAGCGTGTACGTCAACGGCAGGCTTGCCGGTTCGCATTGGGGCGGCTATACGGCCTTTAGCATTGATATCAGTTCTTTTGTTCAATTTGGGGCAGAGAATCTGGTGGCCATCAAGGTTGATAATAAATACAATGCTTCCATTCCACCGCTAAGTGCCGACTTTAGTTTTTACGGTGGAATTTACCGCGATGTAAATTTGATTATTACCGAAAAAACTCATTTCGACTTATCGGATCATGGCTCCATGGGGGTGTTTATCAAGACACCAACTGTTACCGAAAACAGGGCCAATGTGCTTATAAATGCCGCTGTAACCAATAACAGCGGCAAGATAGAAAAATTAGTCTGGATAAATACAGTCCGGGATGCCAATAGAAACCTTATAGCAACATCCAGTAAAAATATAACGATAAAGGCTGGGGAAACTTTGAAACTGGAAGCAGATAAAATGGAATGCAAAAATCCTAATCTATGGTCACCGGAAAACCCGTATTTGTACAGTGTTACTACCCAACTGCTTACGTCCGACAAAAAAACAGTGCTGGACGAGGTAGTTAATCCGTTAGGATTTAGATGGTTTAGTTTCGACGCAAATACCGGCTTCAGCCTAAATGGCAAGCATTTAAAACTGATAGGGGCTAACCGTCATCAGGATTATTATGCCATGGGCAATGCTTTACCCGATGAAATGCATGTCCGCGATATGCAACTGCTTAAGGATATGGGAGCCAACTTTGTACGGCTGGCTCATTATCCGCACAATCCGGTTGTATACCAGGCCTGCGATAGACTGGGTTTAATTGTTTGGGCCGAAATACCGATTGTGAATGATATCACCCCGACCAAGACGTTTGCGGATGTTTGCAAAAACATGCAGACAGAACTTATCCGCCAGCAATTTAATCATCCCTCCATTTTAATGTGGGGATACATGAACGAGGTTTTTGGAGGTTTATACTGGGGTGATAACAAGAATATGTCCGATGAACAAAGGAGAACCCGGATGATAAAAACAGTTCAATTGGCGAAAGAGCTCGATAGCCTGAGCCGTGTGCAGGATCCTTCGAGAGTTACGGTTATGGCCATTGATAAAAACCTGAAATATGACGAATTCGGAATGAGCAGTATTCCCCAGGTGCTGGGCTTTAACTTGTACTGCGGATGGTATTATGACGAGTTTCCGGACTTCGGAAAATATATCGACATGCATCACAAGATGCTGCCTGACAAGCCGTTTATAATCAGTGAATATGGTGCCGGAAGTTACCAGCCGTTACATTCATACCAGCCAATTCGTTACGACCACAGTATGGAGTGGCAGGAAATGTTCATCGAAAGTTACTACCGGCAAATTATGGAACGCCCGTTTATTTCGGGAGCCTCACAATGGAACTTTGTTGATTTTGTAGCTGACATGCGCGGTGATTATACGCCACACTACAACAATAAGGGGATTCTTACTTCCACCCGCCAAAAGAAAAGTATTTACTGGTTTTACCAGGCCAGCCTGACCAAAGAACCGGTAGTAAAATTTGCCCTGAACGGCTGGACAAACAGAATTGGATTAGCCGCCTCTTTAAACGACAACTTTTCGACCGAACACATCAAAGTTTATACAAATGCCGATAAAATTGACCTTTTTGACAACGGCAAATTATTGGGCACAAAAGTGCCGGTAAATTCAACGGCTGTCTTTGATGTCCCTATGAATGATGGGACACACCAGTTAGTGGCAAAAGGCAATAAAACAGGCTGGAAATATGAATGTGCGGATGAAGCCGACATCACCATGAAAGTACTGGGTAAGAAGCTTGATAAGGATTTTAGCAGACTGGCTGTCAACCTGGGTTCCACATGTTGGTTTACGGACCCCGAAAGCAATTACATGTGGATTCCCGACAAACCATACGAAAAGGGCGGCTATGGGTGGCTGACTGCCGACACCTGCACTGCGGGTCGCAGTACTCTTTCGAACCATGTTCCGGGCTCGGGTAAAGACCCGATCTTCCAGACAATGCGAACGAACATTTCAGGATTCAAGTTTGATGTACCCGATGGCAATTATGAACTTGAAATTTTATTTGTGTATCCTTTTGAAAATACGGCTTTTGATATTTTTGCCAATAACCGGCTTGTGTTTAATTTTGATGAATCGAAACAAATACAAATGGCGGTCACAAAAAAGATAGCGATAAAAGCAGAAGGCGGGAAGGGAGTGGAAATAAGTTTAAAACCGATAAAAGGGAAGGCATTTCTGAATGGCGTTAACCTGACCAAAATACCGGAATAATCTCTTTTCTAGTATGGGTTTTAGAATAGCTTTTCTGTATATCTGTATCCGTTTTAGTGAAGGCTTCACGAATATGAAGCCTTTACTTTTGTATGGTACCATACGGATCGCCCGCTTATTCTGACCTTCTATCTCGTTTGGATAAGAGTATTGAGGAATAAGTATTAAACGATAATTAGTTTATACAGTTTAAAAGATATTTTTTAGCTAAATAGGATACCTAACAGTTTTTTTAAACCTGTTAGGTATGTCTTGAATAATATAAACTAATTCCCATGCTGTACTTAAGAATAGAACATTATTTTGTTCGTGCTACACATTCAGCGACCTTGATTTTTTAAAATTATAATTAACTTTGGCAACGTATTTTAAAACCTGCTTTGTGATGACCTTTGCAGGCATGGTTCAACTTTAAAGGTTACATGTGGTTGCAGCCTATAATCGGACTTACCGGTGAAGACTTCCATGTTAAAAATCAGATTATTATTTTCTTTTACAAACGATACATGAAAACATCAAAATTAATTCTTACAGTCTTTTTATGCCTGGGTATACCTGTGCTAACTATTGCCGCAAGCGAGCCACTCATCCAAAACGTACCGGGAAGAAACACTTCTTCACTAAACGGGAAATGGAATTACATCATCGATCCATACGAAACCGGATATTACGATTATCGCTACATGCCTTATGACGAATCGCCAGCCCCGTCGAACGGAGCCTTCTATCTGGACAAGAAACAGGCAGACAAAACCGAACTGATCGAATACTCCTTTGACAAGTCCCCTACCCTTTGGGTTCCCGGCGACTGGAATTCGCAGGACAACAGACTTCTCTATTATGAGGGAACAATCTGGTACCGCCGTACCTTCGATTACAAAAAGGCTGATGCCAGCAACCGGGTGTTTCTTCATTTTGGAGGTGCCAATTACGAAAGCGATATTTACCTGAATGGAAAAAAGCTGGGAAAACATATCGGAGGATTTACACCCTTTAACTACGAAATCACAGGTTTTTTAAAATCCGAAGGTAATTCATTGGTGGTGAAAGTGGATAACAAACGGAAAAGGGAAGCCGTACCGACCCTTAACACCGATTGGTGGAACTACGGCGGCATTACACGGGATGTGACCCTGGTAGAAGTAACCAGTACATTCATCCAGGATTATCTGGTCGGATTGAAGAAGGGAACTGAAAATGAAATTACCGGCTATGTCCGGCTAAACGGGCCAACAATGCAACAGAAAGTCAGGATCAGTATCCCCGAATTGAAAATTACGTCAGAAGTAACCACCGATTCGACCGGCAAAGCAACCTTTATCTTCAAACCGAAGAACTTAGTCCGTTGGGATCCGGAACACCCCAAATTATACCAGGTAGAGCTAACCTGCAACGACCGGAAAGTGACCGACAACATTGGGTTCCGCACCATTGAAACCCGTGGAAATGATATCCTGCTGAACGGGCAACCCATTTTTCTGCGCGGAATATGCATTCACGAAGAAAATGCGCTACGGGGCGGAAGGGCTTATTCGGCACAGGATGCACAAATGTTGTTGAATTCTGCCAAAGAACTGAATTGCAATTATGTCCGCCTGGCCCACTATCCCCATAGTGAATCGATGATCCGGTTGGCAGACAAAATGGGGATCCTGGTCTGGGAGGAAGATCCTGTGTATTGGACAATCCAATGGGATAACCCGGCTACGCTGTCGAATGCCCTGCAACAACTCACGGATGTGATTACACGGGATAAAAACCGCGCCAGCGTCATTATCTGGTCCATGGCAAATGAAACCCCGGTAAGCGAAGCACGTACCGGTTTCCTAAAAAAGCTGGCTACCCGCGCCCGTGAACTGGATAATAGTCGGTTGATCTCTGCAGCACTCGAAATTCACGGCAATCCGGCTAACCCGAACGAACGGATTGTGGAAGACCCGTTTGCCGAGTTTGTAGATATCGTCAACTTCAATGAATATGTGGGTTGGTATGATGGACTTCCCGATAAATGCGACCAGATCGAATGGAATATCAAGTATAACAAACCGGTTATGATCAGCGAGTTTGGGGGAGATGCACTCCAGGGAATGCATGGCGACAACCGGACTCGTTTTTCGGAAGAATACCAGGAAGATTTATTTGCCCGCACGGTGAAGATGTTATCTAAAATTCCCCAGTTCAGGGGAGTTTCGCCCTGGATTTTGTACGATTTTCGTTCGCCTAAACGGATGTTGCCCAATATACAGGATGGTTGGAACCGTAAAGGGGTGATCTGCCAGAATGGCAACAAAAAGAAGGCGTTCTACGTGTTGAAAGACTTCTACGATCAAATGGAATTAAAATACAAGCATTAAGAAAATCCTGGACTTACCCCATTGTTTTAATCCCCCAAAAAAACAGGTCCACTCAGTTACATAAAAACCGGATTCTTACTGATTTCCTTTCCCGAAGATAAAGAATACAAAGAATGGAAGCTAAAGAGAAGAAGCCTCATAAGTTGGAACTTATGAGGCTTCTTTATAGAAAAGGTTCTTATTATAATTTTATATCCTGAACTTTCAGGGCTACATTCCCTTTCACGTTAGCCTGAATACGAACAGCCCCGGGAACCAGGCTCAGATTCGTTACACTAAGGTTGTTTAACTTACCTTGTAATACTACGCCGTTATATACCGGATAATTATTCAGCATCTGATTGACTTCGGTTTTCATTTTATCAAGGTTGTCTTTCACCGGATAAGTCAGATAAGGAGCAATCTTTTTCAGGATCATACCGTGCAACAACCAACTGGCAGATTTCACCAGGGCATTTTGGGTTTTCACTTCAAACTCAGGTTGGGTGATTTCTACCGCCATTTTTGTAGGATTATATACCATATTACCTGTAAAATAAACACGTCCTTTTAAGGATCCGATAACATCGGCCATAAAAATCACTTTCCCTCCGCTTCCGAAAATTGACAAATCCGTAATGGTTATGGTTTTGTTCCCTTCGTTAAACGTTTTGTTTACCAATTCCTTTTTAGCCAATTCTGAAATCTTTTCGAAGGTAACATCGCCTCCAACATTCAGATTGAATTGTTGTGCCGGATGATTGACATATTTAAAGGCTGGCAATGCAGTCGGGGTGTTGGCGGCCGGTTGTGCCCCCAAAAACGATTCAATCTGTGCATACAGGGCAACTGCCAGGTTTAATTTAGAACCGCTGGTAGTAAATGGGGCAACATACAGATCCTTTGGCGTAATGCGCACCCATAAATCATTATCGGCATTTGCACGTATGGGTTTTTGAACTTCTGTCCAGGCCTGCGAAATATATTTCTTCATATCGATGGATTCGGCCAAGGTTTTATCGATCTGTTCGGAAATCAGTTTATCACATTGTGATAAAGCCAGGCTGGCAACAGGCGTTACTGGAACAGTGACTCCTACCACATTCAGTTTAGGAGTCTCAAGCCATTGGTAACCTGACGAGGTTGTTTTTGCAACCAGTTTCCAGTTTTTATCAATGTTGATGGCTGTTTTATAGGTAAGTGCAATACTTCCGGTTGCTTCATAGTGATCGCCCACTGCATACCCGAACTTTTCAACCTTCCAGGCAAAACGGGTCCACACCTTAAGAGGAACGCGATATTCAATAACGTTATTATTGATGGTAAAGGTGAAATTTTGTGCCTTCCATATTTTCACATCCAGGTCTTTACCGGATATTTTAGTACCTTGAAAGATCAACCCGGTCATCTTTTTATTGATGGAGGCTTCTAATTTTTTGACGTCAAGCTCGACCTGCAGCGGTAGTTCTGAAATTGCAGGTGAAAGATTTGACGGTAAATAAGATTCTTTCGGCTTTTCAATTTGCATTGTCTTGCAAGATGAAAACAATAGCGCAATAAAGGCTATCGATAAGATAATGTTTAGTTTTTTCACTTCAGTAAGTATATTTAGTAATGAATAATGAAATAATGTCCGGGTATATCCTGCTTCCAATTAGCATATTAAACCACACAAACCGCCTTACATCTCCTTTAGACTGAGAAGGTAATACGATATAAATACAAACTGCAAAATTAACTTTTTTAGTTGAGAAATTATCAAAATAAAAGAAGATAAAGGGTTAATTATTGACTAAGTCCTGCGAGAGTGCGAATATTTAGCTCACCATTGAAGCAATAGTTCCTATGGGTGATAAGAATTACTTTAGCGCACAAAAAAGCCTGTTAAGTTGATTCTTAACAGGCTTAGTTCATATTACTTCAAAAGGGCGAAATCGATTACTTCCATAATATCATCCACATAATGGAAATTAAGGCCCTTCAAATAGACCGGTTTTATTTCATCGATATCTTTTTGATTATCCGCACAAAGAATAATATCCGTAATTCCGGCACGTTTGGCAGCCAGTATTTTCTCTTTAATTCCTCCAACAGGCAGCACTTTTCCCCGTAACGTTATTTCACCGGTCATAGCCAGGTTTTTTCTAACTTTCCTTTTGGTAAAAGCAGATACCAGCGCTGTTGTCATGGTAACACCGGCCGAAGGGCCGTCCTTAGGAATGGCGCCTTCCGGGACATGAATATGTACATTCCATTCTTCGAAGAGCTGACTGTCAATTCCCAGATTATCGGCATGCGCTTTAATATATTCGAGCGCCAACATAGCCGATTCTTTCATTACTTCGCCTAAGTTTCCCGTCAGGGTAAGATGTGGGGCTTTACTCTTACTCAAGCTGGATTCAACAAACAGGATTTCCCCTCCTACCTGCGTCCAGGCCAATCCGGTTACCACACCCGTATAATCATTCCCCTGGTATTTATCCCGGCTGTAGCGGGATGCCCCCAGGTATTTTTTCAGGTCTTCTTCGGTTAACTGCACATTGTACTTTTCATTGGTTGCCACACATTTTGCCACCTTACGCATTAAACCGGCAATCTGCCTGTCAAGTTCACGCACTCCCGATTCCCGGGTATACGATTCGATCAATTGATTAATAACCGGTTTTGTCAAACTAAAATCAGTTTCTTTTAAACCGTGATTTTCCAGTTCTTTAGAAATTAAATGACGACGCGCTATTTCAATTTTTTCTTCCTGTGTATAGCCGCTCACTTCAATCAGTTCCATCCGGTCAAGTAAAGGACGTGGAATGGTGCTAAGATTATTGGCGGTTGCAATAAAAAGGATTTTTGACAAATCAAAATCAACATCCAGATAGTTATCGTGAAAAGCTGTATTTTGTTCCGGATCCAGCACTTCAAGCAATGCCGAAGAAGGATCACCTTTATAATCCGTTGTTATTTTATCTATTTCATCCAGTACGAAAACGGGGTTTGCAGAATTGGCCTTCTGAATGTTCTGCATGATTCGTCCCGGTAACGCCCCTATATAGGTCCGGCGATGTCCGCGGATTTCAGCTTCGTCATGTAATCCTCCCAGGGATACACGTACATATTTTCGATTTAATGCTGTTGCTATGGATTTACCCAATGAAGTTTTTCCAACTCCCGGAGGGCCGTACAAACATAATATCGGCGATTTCATATCCCCTTTCAGTTTCAATACAGCCAGGTGTTCGAGTATACGGTCCTTCACCGTATCCATGCCAAAATGATCCTTATTCAGTACCTTTTGAGCATTTTTCAGGTTGAAATTATCCTTGGTATATTCATTCCACGGCAAGTCGAGCATGGTCTCTATATAATTCAACTGAGTAGAATAATCGGGGGAATGCTGGCTCATGCGTTCCAGCTTTTTCAATTCTTTGTCAAATATAGTGGCTGTTGCATCATTCCATTTCTTTTCATTTGCCCGTTCCCTGAAATCAGCAACATCCTGTTCCGGCGAACCTCCACCCAACTCATTTTGAATGGTCTTCATTTGCTGCTGCAAGAAATACTCTCGTTGTTGTTGATCGATTCCTTCTTTCGCTTTGTTCTGGATCGACATCTTAATCTCCAGCAACTGGGATTCCTTGTTCATTAATTCGAGCAACTGATAGCCCCGTTCTATCACTTCATCAATTTCAAGCAGGCGTTGTTTTTCCTTTACGTTCAATCCGAAGTTAACACACACATAGTTTATTAAAAATACCGGATTCTCAATATTGCGAATTGCAAACGCCATTTCGGGAGACATGGCACCCGAATCGTTTATAATATTGATCGCTAAATCTTTAATGGAAGAAACCAATGCCAGGAACAAATCGTTAGCAGGGTCTGGAATAATATCTTCTTCCAGATTCACCCGGGCTCTCATATAGGGCTTGACAGATTCAAGTTCACCTAAGTGGAACCGGCGTTTCCCCTCCAATATAACGGTCGTCGTATTATCCGGCATTTCCAGGATACGCACTACGCTGGCAACCGTTCCCATGGAGAAAAGCTGATCGATAGTCGGGTCGTCTTGCTTTTTGTCTATTTGCGAACAAACTCCGATCAATGTATCATTTTCATTTGCAGCACGCACCAGTTTTAATGACTTTGAACGAGCCACCGTAACCGGAAGCAGGACACCCGGAAATAATACCATATTACGCAACGGAAGAATCGGGAGCACATCACCTGAATTAATATTCAACTCTGAAGTACGTTCATCAAGTGAAATAATCGGGAACATATCAGTAGAACCTGACATATCATCTGAAAATAAATTATCGAAAGGGTTGTTCATTATAAATTCGGTATTTTTACTGCCATTATGGCACGAGTTCTTATCTTGTTTTTATTTAGTAAAGATCTATAACAACTAAATGGTTCATTTCAATTGATTTAGTTTAAATTCTTGACTTAGTACTATTGTTATTTCAATTGCTGTGCCAAAAAACAGCTAAAAATATTTTAAATATAGGCAATTAAAAGTAATTTTGTAAGCTTTTTGGGATTAAATTATCCAGAAATCAATTTTCTATCCTGTTTTTAATAAAGCTTTAGAAATTAGGTTGAATTAACCCACTTAAAAAAGAGCAGACACTTCTACTTTGATTTTCAACATGAAATATTCTACATCATTCTTCTTCCTGACTATCCTGACTATCCAAACTTTTTTCTGCAATGCTGCTCATTCAACCATTTATGATTCAATTCCTGATTATCAAAACCTGAATCAGCGCAAATTGGAATCAGCAATCAAGTTTGAACTATCCGGCAAGAATCAGAACGCTGACACAAAATCAATTTTCATTAAACATTGGTACGAGAGCCACAACTTTCATACCATTTGGTTGCAAAAACCAATCAGTACCCTTAAAACAGATACGCTGCTCAGTTTTATTTCGCATATCGATGTTCACGGATTGAAACCTGACCAACTTGATTATAGCAACATTACGGCGTTACGGGATGAACTTAACGGGAAAAAACTTTCTTATTTACAACTCGCAAATTTTGATATCAAAGTTTCCAATATGTATTTACAATACTGTGCGGGGCTGAAATATGGATTTATTAATCCAAAAATCATTGGCAATTACAACATTCCGGTTCAAAAGGCAGATTCGGTTTTTATTGCTACCTGTTTCAATGCAGAGAAAACTAATTTATTAAATTTTTTATCCCGAATTCAACCCAAGACAAAAACATACTTGACTTTGCAAGCAGAAAAAGACAATTATAAGAGTTTAATTGATTCTACTTTCACCCCTATCCCTCTTCTAGCGAATGACCAAACCATTAAGTTGGGAACCAGGCATGCATCAATCCCCCTTATTGCCCGCCGGTTAATGATTACCGGTGAATTACCCTATGATCCAAATTACCGGACTTCGTACCAGGCTTTCAACCTCAGGCTACTCAAGGCTCTGAATGCGTTTCGGAATAAAACCAGGTTGTCCATCGACGAAGAAATAGGCAATAGTACCATAAACGCCTTAAACAAACCTTTTGCTGAATACGTGAACAAAATCAATGTAAACCTGGAACGTTTGAGATGGGTACCAAGCTCTTCGCCGGGGAAAAAATATATTCGTGTCAATGTGGCAGATATGACTCTTAATGCCTATAAGAATGATACGGTTGCCCTGAAAATGAAAGTTTGTGTCGGGAGGCCGAAAAACATGACTCCTTTATTGCAAAGTAAGATCTTTGAACTGGTTATAAATCCTACCTGGACAGTTCCAAACAGCATTGTTATTAAAGAAATTGCAAAAATTGCCTCCAGGGATATTTCCTACTTTGAACGCTGCCATATTCATGTTTACTTACAAGGAGAAGAAATCGATCCTTCTACGGTAGATTGGACTAAAATTACGATTAACCACCAACCTTACAAACTGGTGCAGGCTTCTGGAAGGTCAAACTCATTGGGACGTATTAAATTCAATTTTAAAAGCCCATATAGTGTCTATTTGCACGATACCAATACAAAAAGAACTTTTAAATTCCAGGACCGGGCAGTTAGTCATGGCTGTATAAGGGTAGAAAAACCGCTTGAATTAGTCAATTTTTGTTTCCCCGATTTAAATCCACAGGACAAGAGTCGAATTCAAAAGAATGACCTGTTAAAGGATAAAATTCGTTATTCTTTAGATTTAAATGTTCTAAGTAAAACCGGTAAAGACTCTTTAAAAAGCAATCCTAAAAGCATGAGAATAAAGCGAGTCTGGCTAAAACCTTATATCCCCATCATCCTGGATTACCAAACCTGCCTCGTAAATGCAAGTGGAAAAATTCAATTCAGGGATGATATTTACAAATTGGACAGCCTCTTGAACATGCAACTTATCCGGTTTCACCAAAATTAAAAACAATGCATCCGGTTGACACCTTCTAGCAATAGAAGCTTAGTTTAATAATCAATTATCTAAAGTTTTGTCCAAAAGATTTGGCAGTCATCTCATCAACCGTAACACGCCATACTTTTACATTTGCCAATGCCGGCTTTGAATATTTGAAAGTTGTCCGGTCGGTATAGTTCTTCATAGTCAGGTTTAAAGCAGCTTCCTTCTCCGACAAATCCTCAATAAAAGAAACCCTCCCTTTACAAAGTACACTCTTTGAGAGCATACTATAACTGCACGCCACATCGGGATGTTGACATACCAGTTTCCGTTCTGAACAGAAAGTGACGCACACGCTGTTGTTTAGAGCCAACAAACTCAGATGTTTCCCTTCCGGAGCCGAATGTAATATAATGACACCATCAGAATACCCAAAATTCATTGGGATCACATAAGGTGTCCCGTCGCGTTCGACAATGCCAATAAAACACACATCGCAATGGTTAATGACATCTTCTATTTCTTTTCTGTCGGTAATAAAACTTGTTCTCATAGGTTTTTAATTAAAACACAAATATAAGTAAAATAGAATGGATACGGAATAAGCAACGAATTTTATCAACGGATTTATCCGATCCGATCCGTCACGTGTTCATGTGCCGATAATTAATATCCTTGTTCAGATTTGTAAAGAAAAAGACAGGAAAATAAAAACCAACCCATTACACGAATGATGATTATCAATCATCTAGTTGATAAAGAAGCTTCTACCATCCAGGTTATGGAAACAAGTCTGAATTATCCTGGAAGAGTACATTAACAATCCTTGTCGTTTAATGAAGAATTTCGGTTGAATAAACCGATACATACCAAAACAACCCGGATGCAGAGTCCAAAAATTAATTTCAATAAAAAAACAAGGGTCGTGTGATCTTATTGTTTTAATTCTCCTTTAACGGAGCATAACCTGCTTCCCTTTTAGGTATGAAGTGGAATCGGATAGATTTCGGATAGGGTTTAGTTAGGGTTCGGATAGGTATACCTATCCGAACCCTAACTAAACCCTATCCGAACCCTAACTAAACCCTATCTGAACCCCCTCTACGTGAAGACTGAGTAACGGATGGAATTCGAGGAACCTGTGTTTAGCCGAAGTCGCAACCTGAATAGAAAAACACACGCGTAGAGGAGCTGACAAAGAAGAGCTTAGAAGTCATAAAAAGTGAAGTTGAATGGAATATTTACCCGAAAAGGACGCTGACCGTAAAAAATGGAGTTTAATTGGCTTTTAATAACAGGATCGACCCTAAGAGTGGTAAAATCTACAGATGGAACAGCAGTCTTGAAAGCGTGAACTTCAAATTAAATGTTCGCGAATCACTTGATAAAGGGGTATTGATTGGACAATCACAATCCGGGATTCGTGTAAAATGGCTTAAAAAATGTCATTTTAAAGGAGAAAATAAACCCATTTAATTAACTGAAAGTAATTATTGGTTAAATAATATTAATACCATAAAAATAGTTACCAAATATGTTGTACAACATAAATTTTTGCTTTACTTTTGCAATGTGTTTTTCATGGTATTAGATTTAAGGTTAACTAAAAGATTGGGTTGTCGTGAGACAACCTTTCTTGTTTTATATACCCCGCAGAACATCCACACTATCCAAGAGGCTTTCTATTGGTACTAAACCTGACATTCCAAAAGCCACAAAAGTCTGTTTATGAATTTAGAACAAGTATTATTCCTGCGTGCTACGGTCAAACAGCCATCATTTTAGCACTTCCGATGAACAAGAGTCAGATCACCATTCAGAAATTTCTACCCCTGACTGTTCGTAGAAACAACAGTTCAGAAAGCCCGGTTCTTCAGCGCTCATCAGGTTTCTTTTCCAGTTAAACACTTCAGAAATAACCTTACTACGCTGAGCTGCATTCTCTATTGATTATCAAACGTCTTGCCTAAATACAGAACCTCTTCTCTTTCTGATTGACGTATTACTTAAGCCCTAATTACAACGGAATATAAAAAAGTGAGCTTTCACGATTGTAAATTTCTAAACAAATCATTATCTTTGCAAAAGAAAGATAATTTAAGGCTCAACTATCCAACAGAATGTCAAACACAAAGAAAATGCTAATCGAGGTTGCCCGGCAACTTTTTGCCGAAAGGGGCAAAAAAGACGTCACTATGAACGACATTGCAGAAGCATCAAAAAAAGGACGTCGCACATTGTATACCTATTTCAACAATAAAGAAGAAATATATAAGGCTGTCATTGACAAAGAGCTCGATCATATATTGGATAGCATGAAAAATGTTTCATCACAAAAAACAGAGCCTGATGAAAAACTTAGGAACCACATCCTGGCTCATTTGGATGCAGTTAGGTATGCCGTTAATCGAAACGGCTCGCTACGTGCAGACTTTTTTAGGGACATCTTTGAGGTGGACCGCAAACGACGCAAAATAGATGTACAGGAAATTGCATTAATTCGTCAGATTGTTTCCGAAGGCATTGAGAAGAATATTTTCAAACGAATGGACGTTGACTTGTCAGCCATTATTATATTTTATGCTATCAAAGGTTTGGAAGTACCTTATATCCGTCAAAATATCAATTCGGAGTTTGAAAAGAACAAGAACAGTATCGTTGAATTTGTTTTTATGGGTATAAAAAAGAAACATTCATAGCTTCCGTTATAACAACATGTGGTTCAACACACTAACAGGAAGTATGAGCTAGTTTAATTCAGCAGTATTTACGGCACTTGATTGATGATAGATGGCATCCCTTAATTTGCAGGCGCATTCACATTTCCCAGTCTCCAATAATCCACTGCGTTGTAACAAATCAAATTCAATCTTGAAGTTTTCAGTGAAAATGCCTTCACTTAAATTATCCTGAATTTGACGTTGAGTCCACCATTTCGTTTGTTCGGGGAAATAGTGATTTAACGTATAATCCACCTGCAGGCAGCTCACGAACAAAAATGCATACTGTATTTCAGTTTTACTTTCAACCGAATAATTCGACAAATACATGAACCTGAAGTTATTCAGGGCATAATTTTCTTCCGCCGAACGTCCGACACATCTTTCGATTGTTTCCCCCACCCTTACATGATTTGAAATGGATGTATCCCATAAATTCGGCGATTCAGGATCATCGGATGCCCTTTTTGTCAGGAGAACCATGCCCTTATCAATTAAAATCACGCGTACTACGGGATGCATATATTTCTTTTCGTCATTCAGGCTGGTGAGATGCTGGATACTACCTATTATTTTGCCTTGGCTACTTACAATCGGCCACCATTCTTCCTTGATTAATTTTGCACGAATGATCATTACCCGAAGGACTTCGTATGTTGAGAGAAAGATCAAAACACCTATGTACAAGTTTTGTATGAATTGAAGATATAAAGTATCATCCTTTACTGTTGTATGCACGGTAAAAAATGCCAAGACATACAAGGACAGCACGGAAAATAACACCCAGATAACCCGATACAATTCATTAAAATTATTGGACATGGGTATCAAATTCGAAATAATCCCTGAAATGGTTTTTTGAATTTGTTTCCGAAACAATATAAAAGCAATCAAAAACGACAGAAGTGCTAACTCGTAAACCACAGCATCATTAACAAGCCTGAATGGAAGCAAGGTCTCTAAAAAGGCGAAAAGGCTTACGGTAATAAATATCAGTGTAAAGATTAAGTGCCAGGCAAAAATCCGGTTATATGCGAAATAGACATAGATTAGAAGGCCCAAAGCAACCGGGAATGATACTTCCCATGCTGTTTTCATCCCAAAAAAATCATCCACTACTAAAAATATTAGTAGTGGTAATAAATGAAGTATGGGATTGAAAAATGATTCCTTAATCCGTTTTCTAAGCTCTTGCATGTTTTTATAACTATATCTTCCACTAAAAACAAAATTCGAAGAGTATAGTTTATTTTATTAAAGAAAATGTGTCTTAATTGTTAAAACGTCATCATTCTGCTTACATACTTTCCAATGATGTCAAATTCGATATTGACTATTGTTCCGACTGCTATCTGGTGGAAATTAGTATGTTCGTACGTATAAGGGATAATGGCAACCTGAAAACTGTTATCGGTAGGATTACATACTGTGAGACTTACTCCATTTACGGTTACAGATCCCTTATCAACGGTCATATAACCTCGCTTTGCCATGGCTTTATCAAACGGATATTCGAAGGTAAAATACCAACTGCCATCAGCTTCTTTTACTTCCTTACACATAGCGATTTGGTCAACATGCCCCTGAACAATATGCCCATCCAGCCTTCCGTTCATCACCATGCTACGTTCCAGATTTACTTTATCACCGGGATGCAACTGTCCTAAGTTACTACATTTCAACGTTTCACTTATGGCGGTTACCGTGTAAGTGTCGCTCGTTTTTGAAACAACGGTCAAACATACGCCATTATGAGCTACGCTCTGGTCAATGGTGAGTTCACTAGCAAACGAGCATGACATTGTAATGTGCAAATTCTCTTTTTCTCTTCTAAGAGCAACCACCGGGGCTGCCTCTTCAATAATTCCTGAAAACATCTTATTTTTATTTACAATTTATTACTGCGTGATATCATTTTTTGATATTACTGCGTGATACGATTTCATGATATTACTCCCTTCGGTCGTGCTATTATTTAGACATATTCAGAATCATCACCAAAGTCTGATATTTATTTAATATCATATCAGCAGAGCAAATATCTCTTACATCATATCTCCGAAGACTACTATATCTTACGATCTTGAAACACTCTTCACCCCTTTTACAACCTTTATTTTTTTTATTATTCCATCCAATGCCTTGGTATCGCTCACCATAATAGTCAGATTTCCCTGAAAAAGTCCGGCATTCGAATCGATCGATATGGATCGCAAAGATATATTATTTTCTTTAGAAATCAGCGAAGTAATATTAGTTACAATGCCAATATCATCTTGTCCCACAATGCGTAATGTAATAGGATATTGAGAGCCTATTGATTTTCCGGACCATCGGGCTTTCACAATACGATAGCCGAAACGGGCTATCATCTGAGGGGCATTGGGACAATCGGTCTTATGTATTTTAATTCCCCCGCTAACCGATACAAACCCAAAAACCTCATCACCATAGATAGGATTACAACATTTGGCCAGCCTGAAATCAAGACCCTTAAGATTTTCGCCAATAACCAACACATCCTCTTTCCCTGAGGTGTCAATCGGTTGTAATTCTGTTGAAAAAGAATCGGCTTTCCTTACTTCCGAAGATTCGGTAACGGTAGGTTTATCAAGCTCCAGGTAAGCATCCCGTACCACGTGCATATCGAGTTTTTCACGGGCTATTTCCTGATAAAAATCACTGACAGTCTTAAAACCTTTTTTCTTTGCCAGACGCGATATTTTTCCATCATCCAACTCAATTTTCCAATTTTTGAAACGTCGTATAATAGTCTCGCGTCCCATTTCGGCATCCTTAAATTCAACCTCTTTCAGTGACTGGCGAATCTTTGTTTTGGCTTTCGAGGTCGTTACGATATGCAGCCACGCCGGATTTGGCTTTTGGGTAGGTGAAGTAAGAACTTCCACCTGATCGCCATTATTCAGCACATACCTGATTGTCATATTTTTGCCATTCACCTTCGCTCCGACACATTTACTGCCCAATGCCGAATGAATGGAGAATGCAAAATCCAGGGCTGTTGCTCCTTTCGGTAATTTATGGAGATCACCGTTTGGCGTAAAAACAAAAACTTCCTTATCGTATAAATTCAGTTTGAATTCATCCATAAAGTCGACTGCATTTAATTCAGGATTCTCCAGTATTTCGCGGATACTCTTCAACCACTCATCCATGCCCGACTCACTTTTAATTCCTTTGTACTTCCAGTGGGCAGCCAAACCTTTCTCGGCCACCTCATCCATCCTGACCGTCCGTATCTGAACTTCCACCCATTTCCCTTTGGGTCCCAAGACTGTCGTATGGAGGCTTTCATATCCATTCGTTTTGGGGATAGAAAGCCAGTCACGCAGACGTTTCGGATTAGGTTGGTACATATCCGTCACAATCGAATAAGCTTGCCAGCATGCTGCTTTCTCTTTTTCGAGCGGCACGTCAAAAATAATACGGATGGCAAACAAGTCGTATATGTTTTCAAAAGACGTATTCTGTTTTTTGATTTTGGTGTAAATGGAATGAATGGATTTGGTTCGACCTTTTATTTCGAAACTATATCCAACGCCACTCAATTTTTCTTTCAACGGAGTAATAAATTCATCAATAAACTGATCGCGGGAACGTTTGGTTTCGTTCAGTTTATGGGCGATCTCCCGATAAATTTCCCGATTGGTATGTTTCAGGGACAGGTCTTCCAATTCGGTTTTTACCTTGTAAAGTCCCATACGATGTGCCAGGGGAGCGTACAAAAACGACGTTTCACGCGCTATATTTTGCCGACTGTCTTCCGGGAACTGTTCCAAGGTGCGCATGATCTGCAAATGTTCGGCAATGATAATCAGGATCACCCGGACATCCTCGGCGAAAGTCAGGAATAGTTTCCTGAAATTCTCTGTTTCAAGTGAGGCCTTACGCTCATAAAGTTCTCCCACACGCATTATTCCCTGAATAATAGACGAAACCTGGGTATTGAATTTCTGTTCGATTTCGACAATACTGAGCTGTTTATTTTTAACCAGCTCATGAAAAAGCACACTTAAAACAGCTGCCTTTCCTAAGCCTATTTCTTCCAGGATAATTTGAATAATCTGAATCTTATCCGCTATAGATCGCCCGGGGGCTTCCCCTTCCGATGGATATTGCGCATAATACCGGCTGATAATCGCTCTTAACTCCTTTCTCTCCTCATAAGTAAATAGAGCCGGATATATACGCAACAACTTACCATATTGTCCCTGAATCGATAATTTATTAGTCGTGCTCATAATTCCATCAATTAGTAATCTGTAAACAAAGAATAATGATAAATAGTTAGCGATTAAAAATCATAGCTGGCCATGTGCTCACTTCATCCTTAAACTGAGCATTTCCGCTGTTACCTGCTGAGTTTCTGCAACGGTTAACCGATTCTATTCACTTGCAAAGATACGACACAAAATTCAAATGTTTTAATTCCTATCTAAAAAAGAGAAAAATATCGGATTGCTGTCCGAAAAGAAAATCACACAAAATGACACCCGAGATGTTAGTATTGGATTTTATTTTTTTAAATTTGCAAAATTGTAATTCCAACCTATTCATAATTTTTTTAGTCCCTGCTCCTCCGGGAAATCAATATGGAACAACCTATTGAATCTACAACAATCAACCAATATCTTTTAACCATTCGGATTGGCTCGGATGGCTATAATTTATCGGTATTTGATGAATCTAGCATCCTCTTGTCTTCCAAAAAAGTTGCCGCATCTTTGTTTTCAATTTCTTCCGACGAAATTATAAAACTATTAACCCCTGAAACGCAACTCAATTATCGAACTCTACGTTTGATTTGTGAGTCTGAAATATACACGTTCGTCCCTGCGCTCTTTTTCAAACCGGAAAATGCGACTGACTTTCTTCAGTTTTTGTCTAAGCCGATTAAAAGCAATCAAGTATTATTCAACCGGATTCCCCAGTGGGATACAGTCAATGTCTTTTCCATTCCAAAGACCGTGCATACTGCCTTAACCCATCTATTTCCCGATGTCCCGGTCGAACATCATCTCGGTTATTTCTTAGGTGAGAGAGTGAAACTTCAGAGTGAGAATAGCGTTTCGATAGCAGTACGGTCTAATGTAATGGATGTAATAGTTATATCAGGTGGAGGTCTTCAATTAATAAATAGCTATAGTTTCAATACTCCCGAAGATTTTACGTATTACACCCTGAATCTTTTTGATAAACTGCAACTCGACACCGAAAATTGCAACGTAGTTCTTTATAATGCCGGTAAAAGACCTGAACTCCAGAAAACACTTGAACTATACCTGGGAGTGACCACTGCTGAGTATTAAGTATTTGGTGTCGGGCACTGAGCGTTTGGTTTTAAGCGTTGACAGGTTCGTAAAAAGAGGAAAGCAACCACAGGCTAAAAATAAAAGCCAAAACTTTAATTAACGCAACGACCAAAGCCACCGACTATCAATTATTAACTTTCAATCATAAATTATATAAATCAGCTATGAGAATCATTAGTGGAAAATTCAAAGGAAGACGTATACAAGCACCAACGAATATAACAGCCCGACCAACCACCGACTTTGCCAAAGAAGGATTATTTAACCTGTTGAACAACCGGATTGATTTCGAAGGAATTGATGTGCTCGATTTGTTTGCAGGAACAGGAAGTATCAGCCTCGAGTTTGTTTCACGCGACTGCAATAGCGTGATCAGTATTGAGCAAAACGATCGGCACTGCACCTTTATCCGTAAAACATGTGACGAATTGAAAATCTCAAATTTATCCCTGATTAAAACCGATGTCTTCAAATTCATCGCCACCTGCCATACCCAATTCGACATGATTTTTGCCGACCCACCCTATGAACTGGAACAACTCCCTCAACTGCCTGATTTGATCTTCTCTAAAAATCTTTTAAAAGAAGACGGTCTTTTTGTATTGGAACATTCCTCCAAAAACAAGTTCGAGCAACATCCACACTTTGTCGATCACCGGAATTACGGGAATGTAAATTTTAGCTTTTTCGCTTAAATACAGAAGAAAAGAAACAGAAAATGTGTGGTTATGAAACTTGTTTGTCCTTTAGGCAGACAAACTTCATAACCACACATTTTCCTATAGTTGACTCATCAATGTGCACAAGTCGTTTGCACCAGGCCTCATTCACAATTCATCTTTTCATCATCATTCTATAAAAAAGACTGTCCGACACTTTTAAATCATCAGACAGTCTTTCCCGGTTTAAAAACCAATTGAGAATAGAGCAAGCTATTTAATTTCGATTATAATTAATCCAGTTTGCAGGCTCCATCACCAATTTCGGCGATGTAGAACTCAGGTTTAATGCCGATTTTAGCCTCGTAAGCAGCCCCTACTTTGGAAATGAAGGTATCGATTGCTTCGTCTTTTACCAACGAAACAGTACAGCCGCCAAATCC
>JAUZOM010000057.1 GCA_030706465.1 Bacteroidota bacterium
GCCATTCTCCCTTTGAACCATAAAACTGAATAACAGCAGGATTATGAATCCCGTGTTGTGTTTTTGCAACCCAATTTCATCACACTCATGTATAAAAAAAGACCCGATTCTTCGGGCCTTTTTTTATACATGAGTAACAAATAACGGCGTATCGGAATGTAGCACCATCTTGTAAGCTAATCCCGGATTGAAAAGCCGGGCAAAAAGGTTACGTCTGCGTGCATTAAAAGCCAGTACATTAATTTGATGATTTTCCATATAGTTATTAAGAAATTCCGGGGTATCGTCGGTATTCAATAAATCATAATTTGTTACCAACTGAGGGTAATGATTTGCAAAATAGGATTTAATTCCGGAAAGAATGACTTCACTCCATGCTACATTTTTGTCTGATGCATGAATAAAATACATTTCCGTATTTTCGGAACCAAAAAGAGAAATAGCCCGATCAATAGCTATTAAATCTTTTTGATCGAAGTTGGTCAGGAATGCAACGCGTTTAATATCGTCGGGAGACTGCATAGTCATCAATACAGGGACCGCGAATACCGGTGAGACACAAGCTTCCATTACTTCAGCCGTCACACTTCCAATTAATTCATTGTTCAGTTTCTTCCCGTGTGTACCCATAACAACCAGAGATGGATTGTGTTTCTTACAATATTCAAGTATCTGGTCTTCCGGGACGCCTTCCTTCATTTCGAAACTGAAAGGAATATTCGGGAGCTCGCCTTTTGCAATTCGGGCATGAATCTGTTGTGTCATGCTTTCGATTTCTACATTGGCAGTACTTAGAATCTTTTTTAATAATTCACTATCACTAATGCTGTAAGTACTCATATCATTATTCGATGATATAGTAAAAGCAGGGCTAAAATAGACATATAAAAACACGACTTCCGAAGCAAGGATATCTGCAAAATGAAATCCAAAATCTGTCGCTTTAGAAACCTGATCCGAAAAATCAATTGGTATTAGTACTTTCTGTGTTGAAATAGTTCCCGTAACAGGTTCATGTTCCCAGGCACTCTCCATCTCTTCTACAATCTTCAAGGCACGGGGTAAATCACTCTCTTTGATACGGACGCGCACACCTACCGCCAGTTCCGGGTGTTCCAGATTTAGATTATGAATCACAGTTTCAATACCATTTTCTTCCAGAACAGTTTTAATCATTTGTGCTCTTTTAAAAGTGCGAATAGCAAGTGTAACTAATTTATCTTCCATAATACTTTATAATTTATCGATTTGCAAATCAATAGTATGTCTTTTTTACAGACTTTCCATAGTTTCGATGACGTTGTAAAGATAGCAATTATTAACTAACAGAGGTTTTATTTTTGATTAAATTTCAAACAGACCCAGAAAAATGGTTTATATTTGTAAGAATATTTAATTATCAATGAGTACATGAAACCAAAAATCAAAAAAGGACTTTTAATTGGAACGCTTATAGGCGTTATTGTGTTCGCCGGATACTTGTTTTTCAAATTTTATTTTGTATTCGGAGAGGGTGTAAAGTCAGGAGAACTAAATTATCTTGTCTATAAAGGTTATGTATTTAAAACATACGAAGGAAAAATGATTCAAACCGGCATTCATTCACAGCCGGATGCAACGGTTCAGTCGTCTGAGTTCCTTTTTTCAGTCGAGAATAAAGTGATAGCCGATTCACTGATGCTCTGCAGTGGTAAGGATGTTGAATTACATTACAAGGAGTATCTGGGTGTACTCCCCTGGAGAGGAACCAATAAATTTATTGTTGACAAAATTGTTTCGGTCAAAGAATGATGATTAAGTTATCAATCTACATACAAGCAGATTAAATATGATTCACATAGCTACAGCCTAACGTTTTTCAATCCAATGAATTTTATTTCATCTCAAAAAAAATAACTACTTTTGCAGAGGCAGGAATAATTTTTCTGTAGAAAACTTATTAATACGTATTTCATTGGAAACGGACACTTTATATTCTTCCATCGGAGGCATTACGGTTCACGCTTTAACTACTTCTGCTTTAGTTTCAGCCATAATTTCTTTGACGGTCAGTTTGCTGTTACTAGGGCTATCGGCCATTATTTCGGCTTCGGAGGTTGCTTTCTTCTCTCTTGACCCACAGACGATGAATGAATTGGAAGAAAGTGAACGGAAAGCCGACCGGAACATCCTGCGGCTGTTGCAAACTCCACAACGCCTGCTTGCTACAATTCTGATTGGGAACAACTTTTTAAATGTAGCTGTTATCCTTTTGCTCACTCACTTTACAACTTCGATACTTAATTTCGACAATGCTCCGTTTCTGGGTTTTATTTTTCAAGCCATCATTATTACCTTCCTGCTTTTACTCTTTGGTGAAATCATCCCCAAGGTCTATGCCACCCAATATGCAAAAAAAACGGCCCGGAATACCATTCCTTTCATTACGGCTTTAGAAAAAATGTTTGGTCCGTTTGTTAGTTTTCTTGTAAATTCTACTTCTATTGTTAATAACAGACTGGCAAAACACGCTCGTTCCAACATTTCAATGGATGAATTGTCGCAGGCATTGGAACTAACTTCGAACAGCAAAGACGAAGATACTGAAATCCTGGAAGGAATTATCAAGTTTGGCAACATTCAGGTCGTCGACATTATGACTTCCCGCCTGGATATGGTGGTGGCAGATATTAAAACGAATTACAAGCAATTACTCGACCTGATTATCAAATCGGGTTATTCACGTATTCCGGTTTATAGTATAAACCGGGATAATATCAAGGGTTTGCTTTACAGCAAAGATTTATTGCCCCATTTGGACAAACCGGCTAATTTTCGTTGGCAAAGTTTGGTACGTCAGGCTTATTTCGTTCCGGAGACTAAAAAAATCGATGATCTTCTGATTGAATTCCAGGAAAATAAAGTGCATCTGGCATTGGTGGTGGATGAATATGGCGGAACTTCCGGGTTAATAACAATGGAAGATATTCTGGAAGAAATCGTAGGGGATATCAGTGATGAATACGATAACGAAGAACAATTATTTAATAAAATAGATAATCACACGTTTATCTTTGAAGCGAAAATTCTCCTGAATGACTTTTTCAAAATTGCAGAGATAAATGAAGATGATTTTGAAAAAGTAACCAATGAAGTTGAAACGCTTGCAGGGCTTATACTTGAATTAAAGGGCGACTTTCCGGCAAAAAATGAACGAATTGAATATGGCCGATATATTTTCGAAATTGTTGCTGCCGATAGTCGCAGGATAAAAAAAGTAAAATTGTTTATCAAAGAAAATTTTGAGGAAGAAGACCGTTGAAAACGAGGAAGCTTGAGGATGAAACAATTATGTGATTTTTAATACTTAACTTTAATCAGGAAAATTTTAAATGAAAATACTTCCCTCTTTCATTCTGTTTTTAACAATAGGTTCTGCCTGTCTGTTTGAATCCTGTAATAAAACAGCCATTCCTCGCCCTTACGGATATTTCCGGGTGGATTTGCCGGCACATGCATATCGCACCATCGACACGCTCAATCTCCCCTATCGGTTCGATTTGCCTAAAAATGCCCTGTTGATATCCCGGAAAGCGGAAGGTGAAATGTTTTGGATTGATTTGTATTATCCGAAATTGAATGCGAGTATTTATTGCAGTTATAAACCTGTAAAAGGAAATTTGATTGACCTGCTGGAAGATACCCGCAAAATTGTATACAAGCATAGTGTCCGTGCCGATGGGATTGGAGAAAAGGTATACGATCATCCCGAAAAAAACGTGCATGGCATTCTGTACGATTTAAGAGGAAATACGGCTTCCTCTGTTCAATTTATACTGACCGACAGTACGCACAATTTTTTCCGGGGTGCATTATATTTCAATAACGTGCCGAATAAAGATTCTATCGCACCGATGGCGAATTATATACGCGAGGATGTGATCCGGATCATGGAAAGCTTTGAGTGGAAACGATGAAAAGAGAGCATATATCTTTTAAAGAGGCCAGGTTGCTGGTATGGGAATTAACCGAAAACATTGAAACCCTGCAAGGACAGCTCAACCTGGTTGAAGCGGACAAAACGAAACTTGATAAAATAGTCACTGAGAAACGGAAACTTGAATTTTTAGGTATCCGGGTAGCATTAAAAACACTCCTGGGAAAAGAAATTCAAATTGAATACGATTTGGACGGCAAACCGCATCTATCGGATCAAAGTTATCAGATTAGTATTTCGCATAGCAATAAATGGATTGCTGTAATGGCTCATCCGACCCGGAAGGTAGGTGTCGATATTGAATGTCCGACCGACAAAATTCAAAGGTTATACAAACGATTTCTAAGTATAACGGAGCAGGAAGAACTATCACGCGGGGAAGATCTGAAGCAGTTACTCCTGGCCTGGTCGGGGAAAGAAGCTTTGTATAAGATTATCGGGAAGGAAGCTGTCGACTTTGCAAATCAGTTACGTATCTTTCCGTTTGAAGTTAAGTCATCCGGGGAAATGAAGGCGCAACATATACCGACTAAATCATTCTACCAATTATTATATCAACAAACCGGTCAATACACCTTGGTGTATTGTCTGGCTTAAAAAATATCCCATGAAAAGCATATACAAAACAATTCTTCTGAACAGGGAAATAAGCCACAAAATGTTAGCGGTTTTGTTGGATCCCGATCAATGTCGCGGAAGTATTCTGGCAAGTACTGTTGCTACGTTGAAGACCAATACCCCGGATTTTATTTTTGTTGGAGGCAGTCACACCGTAAATTCGATTGATTCATTGATCGACCTTTTGAAAGAAGAGATCAAAACAAATATCGTTTTATTCCCGGGGAATGCATTGCAGTTTAGTTCAAATGCAGACGCGTTGCTTTACCTGTCCCTAGTGTCCGGACGGAATGCTGATTTTCTTATAGGACAACATATAAGTTCAGCCGTGGCCATTAAAAAATCAAAAGTTGAAGTAATTCCAACCGGTTATCTTCTTGTTGACGGGGGCAAACCTACGTCAGTGGAGTATATCAGTAACACACGCCCCATTCCGCGGGATAAAAAAGAAATAGCACTTTCCACAGCAGTAGCTGCCGAATTATTAGGAATGAAACTGATTTATCTGGAGGCCGGTAGCGGAGCGAATACGCCGGTGCCTATCGAAATGATAGAGTATGTAAAAGCCGGATTATCACTTCCTCTTATCGTGGGCGGAGGCATTAAATCCACCGACGAACTGAAAGATGCTTTTGATGCGGGTGCCGATATGGTGGTGGTGGGTAACATCTTCGAAACCTTTCCTACTAAAATTGCTGAATTCGTAGCTTTCACCAGGGGATACAGCGTTGAAAAATTAACCAATCAACCAAACTAAATAACTGCCGATTCTGATTTACCGCTCGGTATACTGCGCCCGACACTCTAATTTCAACGAAGTTTATTCTGGTCGAAATGCGGTCCCGCAATCCTTGTAAACAAGACAAACGAAAGGCTGACTGTTAATGCTCCCACGAAAAAGGCCGATGACAAACCGCCCGAAGTATCGGCCAAATGCCCTCCTAACATTAATCCCAGGCCAACACCAAGATCCCAACTGGTTAAATATGTGGAATTGGCTGTTGCACGGCGATTATTGGGAGCCAGATTAACAAAAAGGGTATTGAATGCCGGAAATAGCATGCCATACCCAACACCCAACACCACGGCAATGCTGTAGAATAATGTTACAACCAACAAATTGTAAATCAATAACCGGTGTAACCCGGCTAAGGTAAACAGCGCCAGAATACAAATTAAGATCCCCATCGTAATAACTTGTATCAACTTGCCCCGATCCACCATTTTCCCTGCAAATAGACGCGAAGTGATTAATCCTACAGCCATCAGCGAGAAGAATATGCCCATTCCGCTCTTAATCCCCAACTCTTTACCGTAAATTGCCACATAGGTAGTAAGCATACCATATGGGATAGCCAGCAGAAAAAGGCTAAATCCGGCCTTTAGCCCTTTTAACAGGAAGAAACGATCGAAAACGATCGGCTGTTTCAGGGTCCGGTCTACCTTTTTATTCGACTTAACGGTTGATGCAACAACGAATCCGAGTAACCCGCTGCCGATAGCCATGTAAAAAATGATATCGTAGGAATAGTAATCGTACATAAACAGGCTGATCATGGGTCCCACTGCCATGGCAATGTTATTGGCCACCCCAAAGTAGCCTAAGCCCTCTCCCCGCCGTGAAGCCGGCATGATATCAACGATCAGGCTGCTTCCGGCCGTGCTTACCACACCATATGCAAGTCCGTGTAAAATACGCAGGAACAGAAATGCAGAAACAAAAGTGGCTAACGGGTACCCGATAAAAGTAAGTGCAAAAAGCCCATAGGCCAATAAATAAATGGGTTTCCGGTTGAACATATCCAGTATAAATCCGGCAACAGGACGCACCACCAAAGCAACCAGCGTATAGCACGACAGAATGATACCTACCATTGATTTGGAGGTGTGAAATTGTTCGATTAAATAAAGTGGCAGGATGGGAAGTAAAAGGTAAAAGGCAAAGAAGAGCATAAAGTTGCCCACACAAGCGCTGATAAAACTTTGTGTCCAGAGTCTGTCCTTCGGTTCAGGAAGTGTTACATTCATAAATTTATTCAAAAAACAACAGGTAAACAATTGATAACCCTCTGTGATGATAAAACAGTCCAACCTATTTTATAACCGGACAGAGGTTCATGCTGTTGCGATTCAACTAAACAAGCCTAAGGGATGAAGTCTGAATCGGATTCTGTTATTGGTGCAAACGGCATGAAGAATTATCCCTTTGGGGTCTTTAAGCCTCCCTTATGTGCAGAAAGCTTCACTGATTGTTCAGAGGAAATACCCTCAACGGTTAGCCGGATTCTTTCTGTGAAAACATAAGAAATAAGGTGAAATGTTTCGGCTACTCTAACGGTTCCGCCGATGCTGGCGGAGTGAAAACCCGGTCGAAGAAAGGACTCTTCGTAGAACCACTGATAGGAATTCCAAATATTGAGCTGCAGCCCGGCATCAGATTCTGTTCCTGGGCCACCCGTCCAACCGAGAACATCACACGACTATCCACCCGGTGATCGGCAGCCACCGAACAGGCAGACCCAATGGCAATGCCCACATCCACGGTGTTGATGTCACAAGGCACATTCGGATAATTCAACTTCTCCGCGCAGGTATCAAATCCACAATATCCGCAGTTCAGGCCTTGCGTCTTTTGTTTTGTACCGATAAGCACAACAGCTTCCGCCTGAAGAATATTATTGGCATCGCGGGTTATAAACTTCATGCCGGTCTTCTGGGAGTATTCGATCATCGCTTTCGATAGCTTATTAATGCTTTCTCCGGTAACCATTAGCACTTCGATGATATCAATACCTTTTCCTTTAGGGGCCGTGCGGGCTGCAGTCATCATTTCGTTTGCCACTTGCAGGAGGCGTTCGTGACGTGTATCTCGTTCGTTGATTAGCATATTATTCAATAAATGATTAGACCTATAACAATTAATAAGTCGGGATAAAACAGTCAATTCAATGCCATTCAGAGCTACTTTATAAATTCTGTTATTTTATCTAAGAACAATTTTTTTAATAATAGGTTCGAAGCAATAATCTCTTTCCCAAAAAGAAAATTGCCGCCACCCCTGTAATCGGAGACCACACCACCCGCTTCTGTTACAATAAGTGCTCCGGCAGCCACATCCCAGGGCTTCAGGTCATATTCCCAGAAAGCATCAAACCGTCCGCAAGCTACGTAAGCCAGATCGGTGGCTGCAGAGCCAAGCCGCCGTACTCCCCGTGCACTGGTCATCGTCCATTTCAAAAATTCCAGATATTCTTCCAGTTTACTGAAATCGTTATAGGGAAATCCGGTTGCCAGCAAGGCATCCTGTATATCATTCCGTTCCGAAACCCGGATTGGGTTACCATTCAGATAAGCACCGCCGTCCTTCCAGGCATAAAAACATTCATCCCGGCCAACTTCGTATACCACTCCCAACACCAGTTTATCGCCGTCCAACAGCCCGATACTTACCGCATACACCGGAACTCCCTGGATATAATTGGTCGTTCCATCCAGCGGATCAATCACCCAGTTATACCGCTCACCGTGTTTGGAACAGGTCCCTTCTTCGGCAATAAAGCCCGATTCGGGTAAAAGTACCTGTAAAGCGGCTATAATTCGTTTTTCCGATTCTTTATCTACATAACTTACCAAATCATGCAGTCCTTTATTTTCGATCCTGGAATCGTCAAAGCTTTTACGCTCTTCTGCCATAAACTTCCCGGACGCACGGGCCACATCACAGGTAAAGAGGCAAAGTTGTTGGTAGGTTGGTGTCATAATTAGCTAATTTTAAAATTAATTGCAAAGTTAGAGTTTTCGAAGTTAACTGGCAAGGAAAAGCTGGTGAATATACTCCAAACAAGAATGAGTGATTTGAACATGCTTTTTTCTCGTCCCGGATTTTTTGTTGTGTGATTTTTCAATCCGGGAACAGGAAACTTGTTCCGTTTGCCTAAATCGCAGGGTTCCAACTTCGGATTCATCTCAGGAACCTGTTGAGTTGTCCCATATATATTGCACTCTGTTATTTCTATTTCCTACTGGAAGGGAATAAAAGAAAATTCGTAGCGTGTTCGATTTTCGCTTATGTAACTAGATTCTAATATACATAATCATTGTTGTCTGGTAAAAAAATCAACTAAAACAAAATAGAGGGTTTCCCCTAAGAGATATACACCTAAACGATCTATGTTGACTATTTATCCGGCACCAACCATCTGGCTGATTTGGAGGGATGTTGAAGTTGATCCTTACCCGGATTCCAACTCGTTGACTGATGTTGTTTCCTTTCAGGTCCGTCTTCCCCGGGTAGTATTGTCTTACTTCAGTCTTATTTCAGTTTAAGTATAGAGACAGTTCAACGGGAGTATAGAGAGGGTTTCGAGGGGGTTCAGTTAGGTGTACCTCATTGAACCCTCACTGAACCCTCACTGAACCCCCTCTGAACCTAAACTGAAATAAGACTAAAATAAGACCGCGTTCAGACTGAGAAGACTCCCTCTTTTGGTAAAGAAAACCTTATTTTTCTTTTGCCTTCCCCTTCGTAGAAAACTGAACGCACTACGAATCTCCCGGATCTAACCTGGGAAAGAATAATCCAAAAGAGAAAACTCCGTAGGGGCTTACTATTATTGAATAAGTTGTTTTATAACTTATTTGTTATAAGTAAAGTGCTTATTTTAATTGGTAAACTCTTACAGAGTTTAATCCAATTGTTAATTTTTTCCATTACTAAACAAATTAGTTTTGTAACTTAGATAGTTTACCCACCTTATTTGTTAGAGAGCCTAATTGATAAAGCTGTAAAAAATCTGGAAGAACAATATATACTCAAGATAATAAAAAGGCACGGATCGAGGGACTTATAACCGGACTTTTAATTATGGCAAATTCGACGTAATTAAAAGTCAGGCAGGGTTGAATAGCTACAAAATCTGTGTAAAAGAATGGGTTGAAAAGACGAAAACTATTCCCCAAGCAGCCGCTTACTTCAACTCAACCGGGTAGCTATACAACAACTCAAGGTGTTGACAAATAACCAGGCACGAAAAAAAATCAAATAATCATTCGATCGATTCATTTCAGAATATGTCCTGAATAACAAGTCCGGCAGGATTTTAACTGAAAAATTGGGCAGATTTCCCTTGTTGAACAAAAAAATGATATTTTTCTTGCACGAATAAAATAAATTTATCATCTTTGCACCCATAATAGAAACAAAAAGATAATGAACTCAATTTTGACAATTAATAAATTTTGGTGGTGGCACTTGCGGATTAACAAATCGTGAGAGGTAACACCTGTGTTTATTGTCAATATATAAGATATAATAAAAAGGCTTGTCGGAACTCACGATAAGCCTTTTTTGTTACCCCTAACCCCTAAAGGGGAATTAAAATATGAAATGTATAAACTATGGATATGAAAAATCAAAATAATACAGGAAACAAAGGTAATCTCAACTCCCCTTTAGGGGCTTGGGGTATCGACAACAATGGTTATTACGGGGAATTTGGCGGGGCCTATATCCCGGAAATTCTTCATGGTACAGTAGAACGCCTCAAGGAAGCGTATTACGCCATCAAAGACGATGCCTCGTTTAAAGCGGAATATTACGATTTGCTGAAAAATTACGTGGGACGTCCTTCCCCCTTATACTATGCCAAACGTTTATCGGAAAAATACGGTACCAATATTTACCTGAAACGTGAAGACCTGAACCATACCGGAGCACATAAGATCAACAATGCTCTGGGGCAAATCCTGCTGGCCAAACGTATGGGTAAGACCCGTATTATTGCCGAAACGGGTGCGGGGCAACATGGCGTGGCAACGGCAACTGCCTGCGCCCTGATGGGGCTGGAATGCATTGTATTTATGGGCAAGACGGATGTGGAACGCCAGTTCCTGAATGTACAGAAAATGCGCATGCTGGGTGCAACGGTGGAACCGGTGACCAGTGGAAACTGGACATTGAAAGATGCAACCAACGAAGCGATCAGGTACTGGTGTTCAAACCCCGATTCGTTTTACATTATCGGTTCTACGGTAGGTCCGCATCCGTACCCTGATATGGTTGGATTTTTCCAGTCGGTGATCAGCGAGGAAATAAAAGCACAATTGCAGGAACAAACAGGCCGGGATTATCCGGATTACCTGATGGCCTGCGTGGGTGGCGGCAGCAATGCCATGGGGACGTATTACCATTATCTGGAGGATGAACGGGTGAAGATCATTTCGGCAGAAGCAGGCGGCCTGGGGATTGATACCGGTGAATCGGCGGCTACCATTCATTTAGGCCGGACAGGCATCATTCATGGTGCCCGCACCCTTATCATGCAGGACGAAGATGGACAGATCACCGAACCGTATTCCATTTCGGCCGGGTTGGATTACCCCGGTATTGGTCCTGCCCATGCATTCTTTGCAAAGATCGGCCGTACCAAAGTACATGCTATTAATGATGATGAAGCATTGGAAGCAGCCTTTGAACTGACCCGCCTGGAAGGAATCATACCGGCTATTGAATCGGCTCATGCACTGGCTTTATTGAAAAAGGAAAAAGATACTTTCAAACCGGACGATATCGTGGTCATTACGGTGTCGGGCAGGGGAGATAAGGATATGGATACGTATATCAAATACTTTAAAGAACCCCTGACTCCTAAGGGGGAATAAAAGTGAGGTTAAAATTTTTCCTGCATACCAACTAAGAATTTACAAATACAAAACTAACTAAAACTTCCCCTTTAGGGGGATTGAGGGGGTCATATGAAACTATTCGTCAAATCGAAGAAAATGCTGGCTGACTTGCAGACGCCGGTAGGAATTTATTTAAAGATCAGGGACCTATATACCAATTCGGTGCTGCTTGAAAGTTCCGATTACCATGGAGTGGAGAACAGCTATTCTTATATCGGGTTTTGTCCGATTGGGGGTATTTCGGTAAACCATTTCGTAATCACCGAGGAATATCCGGACGGGAAAAAGATAGTAACGTCGGTAACCGATAAACAGACCGTGGCGGAACGCTTTGATGTGTTCCTTAAATCGGTAGACTTAGTGGAAAATGATAACCCGGTTGGCATTAATGGTTTGTTTGGCTATTCTTCGTACGAATCGGTGCAGTACTTCGAAGATGTGAAACTGTCGGCCCGTGAAACAGTACCCGGAAGTATGCCCGGTTTGCATTATGTGTTGTTTAAATACATTATTGCCGTAAACCACTTCAACAACGAGCTGACTATCATAGAGAACCTGCTTGAAGGTGAAACTTCAACTATTGCTGATATTGAAGAAATATTGATGAATAATAATATTGCCACGTATGATTTTACAGCGGTTGGCGAAGAAATGTCAGACATTTCGAATGAAGATTATAAAGCAATGGTCCGGAAAGGGAAAGAACAATGCTATAAAGGAAATGTGTTCCAGATTGTGCTTTCACGCAGGTTTTACCAGCAATATAAAGGCGATGATTTTATGCTGTACCGCACCTTGCGGTCGGTGAATCCATCCCCCTATTTGTTTTACTTCAACTTTGGGGATTTCCGTATATTCGGATCATCACCGGAAGCGCATTTGGTGGTAGATGCCAAAAAGCAAAAAGCCTATATCAAACCGATAGCCGGTACATTCCGGCGTACGGGAGATGATGAAAAAGATTTCCAATTGGCCGAGAAACTCCGGCATGATAAAAAAGAAAATGCCGAGCATGTAATGCTGGTTGACCTGGCACGTAACGACCTGAGTCGTAATACCGATCAGGTGGAAGTGGAAGTATTCCGCGAAGTGCAGTACTATTCGCATGTGCTGCATTTGGTGTCAAGCGTAAGCGGAAAGCTAAAGCCCGATACGAAAGTGATTCAATTATTCGCCGATACATTTCCTGCCGGGACGCTATCAGGTGCTCCCAAGATTAAAGCGATGCAACTGATAGATCAAATAGAACCCCACGACCGCGGGCCTTATGGAGGTTGCCTAGGATATATCGGCTTTGATGGAAGCTTTAACCAGGCTATAACCATCCGTTCGTTTGTGAGTAAAAACAACACACTGTATTATCAGGCGGGTGCAGGCATTGTGGCGAAGTCGGATGAAGAGAGTGAGTTGCAGGAAGTGAATAATAAACTGGCGGCATTGAAAAAGGCGGTGGATGTGGCTTCTACAGTTAACAGTTATTAGCTTCGCGTTATTAAGTTATAAAACAAAGACCGGTGACAGGAGACTGTTGACCAATGACAAAGATAAGAATATGAAAATATTAGTTTTCGACAATTACGACTCATTTACCTATAACCTGGTACATGCAGTCAAGAAATTGGGTTATACAGATGTGGAAGTGCATCGCAACGACCAGATTGCCCTGGAAGATATTGAACGTTTTGATAAAATAATCCTTTCACCCGGACCTGGTGTGCCATCAGAGTCAGGCATCTTGTTAGATGTCATTCGCAGGTATGCACCGACGAAAAGCATTCTTGGCGTTTGCCTGGGCGAACAGGCTATTGCCGAAGCGTTTGGGGGAACATTAATCAACTTGTCAGAGGTTCATCATGGCGTAAGCTCAACGGTGAATGTATTGGCAGAGGATGTTTTATTCAATGGGTTACCGAAACAGCTGGAAGTAGGACGGTATCACTCGTGGGCGGCAGAGAAAAGCACCTTACCTTCCTGTCTGACGATCACTGCCGAAGATGAAGAGGGTATGATCATGGCATTGGCACATAAAACTTTTGATGTGCGGGGCGTACAGTTTCATCCTGAATCGGTATTGACACCCGATGGGGAAAAGATGCTGAAGAACTGGCTGGAAGCATAGTTATTAGCAATAAACTTTTCCAAAGTTTTTAACTTTGGAAAAGTTTAAGAATAGAGCGAAAGTAAATGAATATTTGATATAAAAGTAAGGAGAACAGGTCGCTTGCCTCTTGCTCCTTACTTCTTATTCCTAAAAAATATGAAACAAATACTAAACAGATTATTTGATCATCAATCTCTCACGAGGGAAGAAGCGGCTGAGGTTATGGCTAATATCGCAGCCGGAAAATATAACGAATCGCAGATAGCAGCCTTTATTTCCGTCTATTTGATGCGAAGCATTGAGTTGGATGAAGTGATCGGATTCAGGGATGCGTTGCTGAATATGGCGGTGCAAATGGATCTATCGGAGTTTGATCCGTTGGATATTGTCGGTACTGGGGGCGATGGGAAGAATACCTTCAATATCTCGACCTGCAGTTGTTTCACGGTGGCTGGTGCCGGATACAAGGTGGCCAAACACGGAAACTACGGTGCGACATCGGTGAGCGGTTCATCCAATGTACTGGAATATTACGGAGCTAAATTCACGTTGGATATGGATGTGGTGAAACGTTCGTTGGATGAAGCGGGATTTGCTTATTTGCATGCGCCTTTTTGTAATCCAGCCATGAAAAATGTGGCGGGGGTACGTAAAAATATCGGCGTGCGTACATTTTTTAATGTGCTGGGACCGCTTATCAGTCCGGTGCGTCCGAATTATCAATGTCTCGGGGTGTATAACCTGAAAATGATGCGGTTGTATAACTATATTTATCAGAATCTGGGAGTTCAGTATTCAGTGGTTCATACATTGGATGGCTACGACGAAATCTCGCTGACGGATACCTGTAAAATAATGACAAATACCGGCGAATTTGTATATACTCCCGAAGACCTCGGATTTAAAAAGATCGCACAACACGAATTGTGGGGTGGGGAAACAGTGGCGGAAGCAGCCAAAATATTTATGAATGTATTGGAAAATAAAGCCACCGAGGCACAACGGGATGCAGTGATCATCAATTCAGCTTTTGCCATTCTGACCCGCTGCCCGCAAAAGCCCCTGGAACAATGCAAGGCCGAAGCGCGTGAATCGTTGTTAAGCGGACAGGCAAAGAAAGCATTTGTGAAGTTTGAAGAAATATATAAATAGACAGCAGCCTTCGGCGATATTAATTGATATTAGCTTCGCAATATTAGCCTTTGGCGTTATTAATAGATATTAGCCTTCAGCGTTATTTATTTCATGTTATTTGTCTCTCCTTCGTCGAGACGTTATTCATAGCTTTTCAAATAACTACGAATAACTATGAATAACGCGTAGCAAATAACCACTAATAACTACCAATAACCTAGAAACAAAGAAAATAAGAAATTAAAGTTTCAGTTTTTATGTCCACTATTTTAGATAAAATATTAGCCGATAAAGTCCTTGAAGTGAAGGCATGCAAACTATTAGTTCCTGTTTCGGAGTTGGAAAAGTCACCGGCATTTACACGTACCTGCTTGTCGATGAAGCAAAGCTTGCAGGCTTCTGAATCGGGTATAATCTCGGAGTTTAAACGCAAATCGCCTTCGAAGGGATGGATTCATGAAGATGCCGATGTGATGGAAGTTACTTCGGGATACAGTGCTGCAGGGGCGTCGGGGATATCCATCCTGACAGACTTGAACTACTTTGGCGGGACACCGCAGGATGTGATTGCTGCCCGCCCGCAGGTGACTTGCCCCATTTTGCGCAAGGACTTTGTGATTGATGAATATCAACTCTTCGAAGCGAAAGCTATGGGAGCGGATGTGATATTGCTTATTGCTGCAGCATTGAGCCCAAAACAAACCCTGGAACTGGCAAAGACAGCGCATGAATTGGGGTTGGAAGTATTGATGGAAGTGCATAACGCGGAAGAGTTGGGACATGCCAATGAATATGTGGATATGTTGGGAGTGAATAACCGGAACCTGAAGACTTTTGAAGTGAGCACAGCTGTTTCGTTTGAATTGGCAGGATTGATCCCGGATAGTTTTGTAAAAATGAGTGAAAGTGGGATATCGAAGGTGGAAACCGTCAGGGATTTGAGAAAAGTAGGTTACAAGGGTTTTTTGATGGGTGAGAATTTTATGAAAGAAGCAAATCCGGCGGAAGCTCTGAAATCATTTATTAAACTGTTGAATCGTTAAACTGTAGAATTGTTTAATAAACTGCTAATTATGAATCGTGCATTATGAAATATCCATTAATGATTAAGGTTTGCGGAATGAAATTTCCGGAAAATATACAGGCTGTTGCTGCATTATGTCCTGAATTTATGGGCTTTATTTTTTACCCGAAATCACCGCGTTATGCCGAACCCCAGGATGAGAAAGTGTTGCAAGTATTACCCAGAAAAATTATGAAGATAGGAGTTTTTGTGAACGAGACATTGGATGAAATTCTTTCTGTGGTAAAGAAGTATTCATTGCAAGGTGTCCAGTTACACGGAACGGAACCGGATGATCTTTGTTATACGCTAAGAGCTGCTGGTTTAATAGTTATAAAAGCATTTGCTATTTCCGGAACTACTGATTTTAAGGCAACAGATGATTATGAAGGTACTTGCGACTTTTTCCTTTTTGATACAAAGACTCCTGCTCATGGCGGGTCAGGTGTGAAATTCGATTGGTCGGTATTGTCTGCCTATGTGGGTGGAACGCGTTTTATCCTGAGTGGGGGAATCTCGGTGGATGATCTGGAAAGCATAAAACAGATAAACCATCCTAAATTGGCCGGTGTGGATTTGAACAGCAAGTTTGAAGTGTGGCCGGGGGAGAAAGATGTAGCATTATTAGAAGCATTTATATCAGGATTAAAGGAGTGATATTTGCTTTGCATTATTAGTTCTTTAAGTTACGATATTAACTTTTTAGTATTCATTGCAAATGAAATAATATGAACTACCGGCGATTGGTGTCCGGTGATAGACGATATAGAAATTATGAATAGAATCAAAAAAATATTCCAGCAAAAATCCGAAAATATACTTTCGGTCTATTTTACAGCCGGGTTTCCAAAACTGGAAGATACACTGCCGGCGCTGAATTGTTTGCAGGCAAATGGGGCGGATTTAGTGGAAATCGGTGTGCCGTTTTCCGACCCGATGGCGGACGGTGTCGTTATTCAGAACAGCAGTCAGGTGGCCTTGCAAAACGGCATGAGTATTCGGAAACTCTTTGAGCAACTAACCGATGTGCGCTCAACAATAAACATTCCATTGATTATGATGGGTTATCTGAATCCGGTTATGCAATTCGGGTTTGAAAACTTTTGCAAAGAATGTAGTCGGGTAGGGGTGGATGGAATGATTATACCCGACTTGCCGATGGCTGATTTCCTGGCTGAATACAAAGACATTGCCGAACGGTACGGACTGGAATTTATCTTCCTGATTACACCGGAAACTTCGGAAGAACGCATTCGCCTTATTGACAGCCATACCAACGGATTTATTTATATGGTTTCATCAGCTGCCACCACCGGAACTCAAACTTCATTCGATAATAAAGTGGACTACTTCAACCGTATCAATGCCATGAACCTTAAAAATCCACGACTCATAGGTTTTGGTATCTCCAATAAATCTACCCGTGATATGGTGAACCGTTATTCTTCGGGAGCTATTATCGGCAGTGCATTTATCAAAGCTTTACAGGAAACGCAGGATGTGGAAAAGGGGGTGAAATTGTTATTAGATAGATTGGATAAATAAGTTCATTTTTGATATATAAACTTCTTCCGCTAAAAAAAACAGACGCATGTGCATGCGTCTGTTTTTTTATTAGTATTTAAACCGGAATATTATTTATACATCCTATCGCGAACAGCTTTTACCTCTTCAGAAGTCACATAATCGTCATAATCCATTTGTTTATCGATAATTCCGTGTGGCGTTAATTCAATAATGCGGTTACAAACCGTCTGGATAAATTCCCGGTCATGCGAAGACATTAATACATTTCCTTTGAAGTTAACCAGGGTGTTGTTAAATGCCTGGATAGATTCCAGATCAAGGTGGTTAGCAGGAGAATCGAGTATCATAACGTTTGCATTACGAAGCATCATACGCGAGATCATGCATCGCATCTTCTCGCCTCCGGAAATAACACTTGCCTTTTTATAAATTTCTTCACCCGAAAATAACATTTTACCTAAATACCCCCGGATAAAAGCTTCGGTGGTATCAGTTGAAAATTGTCCCAGCCAATCTACTAAATTCAAATCCGTATTGAAAAACTCCGAATTGTCGAGTGGAAGGTAGGCATGAGTGATGGTTATTCCCCAATTGTAAGTCCCTTCGTGCGCTTTGTCATGTCCGTTTATAATTTCAAAAAAGGCTGTCATGGCACGTGGATCACGAGACAGGAAAATAATCTTGTCGTTTTTTTCCACGTTGAAGTTTACATCCTTGAAAAGTACAGTTCCATCTTCAAGCGTTTTGCCTAATCCTGCTATTTCCAATACCATGTTACCCGGTTCGCGTTCAGGGGTGAAAATGATACCCGGATATTTACGGGTTGAAGGTTGAATTTCTTCAACATTCAGCTTCTCCAACATTTTCTTACGACTGGTCGCTTGTTTGGATTTAGCCACATTGGCACTGAAACGTCGAATAAATTCTTCCAGTTCTTTCTTTTTCTCTTCGGCTTTTTTGTTTTGGTTTTGTTGTTGACGTAAAGCTAACTGACTGGATTCATACCAAAAGGAGTAGTTACCTGCAAATAGTTGTACCTTTCCATAATCAATATCTACGGTATGTGTACTGATGGCGTCAAGGAAGTGACGGTCGTGCGAAACCACCAAGACAGTATTGTCGTAGTTGGCAAGGTAATTTTCAAGCCACATAACGGTATCAACATCAAGGTCGTTGGTTGGCTCATCAAGCAGTAAGTTATCGGGCTTTCCGAAAAGTGCACGTGCCAACAATACGCGAACTTTCTCCATACCACTCAGGTCCTTCATTAATTGGTAATGCAATTCCTCCTTGATGCCTAATCCGCTAAGCAATGAGGCTGCGTCACTTTCGGCATTCCAGCCGTTCATTTCCGAGAACTTCTCTTCCAGTTCCGAAGCCCGGATACCGTCTGCATCAGAGAAATCTTCTTTTAAGTATATGTTATCTTTTTCTTCTTTTACTTTCCAGAGTACATCGTGACCCATCATAACCGTGTCAATAACGGTAAACTCATCAAATTCAAAGTGGTCCTGCTTTAGCACGGAGAGACGTTCCCCAAATCCGAACTGAATGGTCCCGCGTGTTGGGTCGAGATCTCCGCTTAGCATCCGAATGAGGGTAGATTTACCGGCCCCATTGGCCCCAATAATTCCATAACAATTGCCGGCAGTAAATTTAAGGTTTACATCGGAAAATAAAACACGTTTGCCAAACTGAATGGCTAGATTGGATACAGTAATCATTTTTTTTAGTTTGAAAGAATTGAAAAGGATAGAAAGGGTTGAGGTTTTATACGGACTCGGTATGTGTTGTTTTTACTTACATTTAAAACAAAGAATAGAACCAATCTGTTTTTACAGACTCGTTCTATTCCTATAATTTATTTCAACGTTGATTTTTCAGAAATAATTATTCAATAATTCCGAGAGTACGTGCATCTCTTGAGATTTTCTCAATTGATTCGTCTATCTGATCGAAAGTATGTGTTGCCATCAGTGCATAACGAATCAGTGAGTCTTCCGAACGTACTGCCGGTGAAACGACCGGAGTTACAAACACTCCATCATCCATCAACATACGAGTCAGTTTGAAGGCTTTTGTGTTATCGCGCACATAAAGCGGAATAATCGGGCTTTCAGTTGGCCCTATTTCAAATCCGGCTTTCAGGAATCCCGCTTTAGCCCGAGCCGTATTTGCCCAAAGTGCATCTTTACGCCATGTTTCTTCTGCCATTACATCCAACGCAGCTAATACACAACCGGTAGATGCCGGAGTAATAGAAGCACTAAAAATTAAGGTACGGGAATTATGTTTTAAATAATTAATGATATTGCTATCAGAAGCTACAAATCCACCAATGGTTCCGAGTGATTTGCTAAATGTACCCATAATCAGGTCTACATCTTGCGATACTCCAAAATGTTCACATGTCCCTGCTCCGGTCTTTCCAAAAACACCTAATGCATGAGCCTCGTCAACATAAATGGAGGCATTGTACTTCTTTGAAAGTGCAACCATTTCAGGTAATTTAGCTACATCACCTTCCATGCTGAAAACCCCATCTGTCACAATCAGTTTTAGTCTGTCCGGCTCACATCTTTTGAGTATTTTTTCCAGGGCATCCATGTCGTTGTGACGATATTTCAGCTGTTTGGAAAATGACAACCTTTTGCCTTCAACGATGGAGGCATGATCAAATTCATCGAATATTAAGTAATCTTCACGTCCTGTAATACAAGGTATTACTCCTGAATTAACGGTGAATCCTGTAGCATAGGCTAAGGCTGCTTCTTTATGAACCAGTTTTGCCAGTTTCTCTTCCAGTTCTATGTGGATGTCTAATGTTCCATTTAAAAAACGGGATCCGGCACATCCGGTACCATATTTTTCGATCGCTTTAATAGATGCTTCTTTCAATCGAGGGTGGTTAGTAAGTCCCAAATAGCTGTTTGAACCAAACATCAATACACGTTTGCCGCCAATTGTTACGACTGTATCCTGGTCGGATTGTATGGGACGGAAATAAGGATAAACACCCATTGCCTTTGCTTGTTGAGGCGCATCATATTGTCCCAACACATTACTAAGTTGACTCATAAATTTTTATGTAAGTGTAAATAAAAACGGCTACAAAGATACTAATTTTTTCTAGAAAATTGTATACTTTTTGATTTCTCCGCTTTATTTGAATACTTTTGTCCCACTAAATGTAACCCTAAAAGACACGTGAGCAAAGAAGTAGATTATAAATTATTGCCTGTATTAGCGGCAAAATCAGAAGCTGAATGGACCCGTTTTTTTAAGAAGAATAAGAAAAAACTGGAAGGAATGGATTTGCAAGTGCATTCATTTCATGATGCAATAACAGAAAGAACCGACTGTCTGGCTTGCGCCAACTGTTGCCGCACCTTGGGTCCGCACATAACCGATAAAGACGTGGAGAGGATGGCAAAAGCTTTAAGAGTCAAGTCTTCGGATTTAATTGCCAAATATCTACGGATCGATGAAGATGGAGACCTCGTTTTTCAATCCATGCCTTGTCCGTTTTTAGGGACCGACAATTATTGTGCTATTTATGAATCTCGTCCTAAAGCCTGCCGGGAATATCCGCATACCGACCGTAAGCGATTTTATCAGATTTATAATTTGTCAATAAAAAATGCTTATACTTGTCCCATCGTGTTTGAGGTGCTTCAACAGGTAACAGGTAACAGTGATCAGTTAACAGGGAATAGTAAAAAATAACAGATGTCAGTTAATAGCATCTGATCTTTCAAATTTGTGTATTTTTTTGCGCAATATTCAACTATACATTAAAATATCAGTTGTTTAAAGTACTACAAAAAACGAAGAAATATCGGTTTCTATATCGACAAACCGGCATCTTCGATTTGTGTAAACTTGCGCTATTTGCGTTATTTGCTTTCAGTTTCTTTGTTCTGGCTTGTCCAGGTTAGAAAATAGTAAAAAAATAAGGAATAACTGATAACTGTTAACTGATAACTGTTAACTGATTAAAGTCTTCCCAAAATCCCGGATAAGATTTACTCACCACTTCCGGGTGTTCAATCGTAATGGAAGTCAATAAGGCAGCAGGAGCAAAAGCCATGGCCATTCTATGATCCTCGTATGTGGCGATACTGATTTTTTTGGCAGGTTCACATTTTTCATGTTCCCATGCTAAAAAACCTTCATCTGGCTCGTTAAGTATGTAACCGAGTTTACGTAATTCATATTTCAAGGCTGCAATTCTATCTGTTTCTTTAATTTTCAGGCTTTGCAATCCTGAAAATACAAACGGAATTTCTTTCAGGCAACAGGTCACGGCAAAAGTCTGTGCTAAATCCGGTTGGTCGGTAAAATTGTATTCCATTTTGGAAGTTGTTTTACCGGTTGGAGTAAGTAAAACTCCCTCCGGCTTGTATTCTGTTTTAATTCCTAATTGCTCGAAAAGCCCGGCCACTTTGCTGTCACCCTGATGGCTGTTTTGCTGCAATCCGGATAGGAATACTTCACCACTACCAACCAAAGACAGTATTTCATACCAATAGGATGCTGCCGACCAGTCCGATTCAACCTTGTATTGTATTGGACGGTATGTTTGCGCCTCAATGTCGATAATATTATCAACAAAATTGGTAGTAACGCCAAATTCAGACATCATTTTCAAGGTCATCTGGATATAAGGCCTTGAAATAATATCTCCATCCAGGATAATTTTCAACCCTTTTTGCATGTAGGGTGCAATCATCATTAACGCGGATATATATTGGCTGCTCACGCTGCCGTTCAGGTGAATTTCTCCTCCGGTAAGCGCACTCCCAAAAATACGTAATGGCGGATAGCCCTCTTTTTCGATGTATTCAATTCGTGCTCCCAACGTATTTAGCGCATCAACCAGTAATTTTATCGGGCGTTGCTTCATCCGCTCGCTTCCTGTTATAACCCATTCTCCATAAGTTTTTGCCAAAAAGGCTGTCAGGAAACGCATGGCTGTACCGGCGGCGCCAATATCAAAAGTTGTATCGTTTGAATCCAATGCTTTCCGGGTTACACGCGTGTCGTCGCAGTCCGAAAGGTTCTGGATGTCGTACGGGCTATAGGCCAGCGCGTTTAATATTAGAGCCCGGTTGCTGATACTTTTGGAAGCCGGTAAATTAATGCGGACGTTTAGATTCTCGGTTTTTAAATGCAATTCTTTGTTGTCGGATATCATGATTAAAACGGCTGTAAAGATTGAAAAATTTAAGTCTTAAAACTTCAGGCTAAA
>JAUZOM010000058.1 GCA_030706465.1 Bacteroidota bacterium
ATTCGCAGTTCTTCGGATTGGACCAGGCCTATACTTTCTTTGGACTGGAATATGGAATAAAAGACTGGTGGATGGTAGGCATTAACCGTTCTTTGATCGATAAAACGGTTGGAGGATTTACAAAGCTCAGTTTGTACAGGCAGAGTACCGGCTCCAAAATCACTCCTTTATCGGTTTCGTTATTCCTGGGTACAAGTGTGATCGGAACACAGTATAGTGATCCGGCCCGGAATAATGATTTCAGTTCGCGGGTAAGTTATATCACTCAAGTGCTTATTGCCAGAAAATTGAGTACTAATTTTTCAGCACAGCTATCCCCAATATGGATACATCGTAATCTGGTCGCTGTCTACACGGATCGCAACGACCTGTTTGCATTAGGCATCTCCGCCCGGTATAAACTTACTCCGGTTCTTTCTCTTAACGGAGAGTATTATCCGGTCATTAATCCTTCAACCTATCAAAAACAAAACTATAATAACTCACTTTCTTTTGGGTTTGACATTGAAACCGCGGGTCATGTTTTCCAAATCGTATTGTCAAACTCCACCGATATGATTGAGAAAGGCTTTATTGGCGATACCGGTGGAGATTGGCTAAAGGGAGGCATTCATTTAGGATTTAATATATTGCGCAAGTTTGATTTATAAGTACACTCCTCAACGTGTTTTTTGTACGCAAAGACAAGAAGACGCTAAGATTATATAGCCTAAAAAACAGTAGGTTGCGTCATTATGTTTTAGCGTACTTTCTTATAAGTAGACTTATCGGAGAAGATTCATTTATAAAATTATAATTTAATCCATAAACTCATTACAACAGATTGTACGGGCGATCAACCACACAAAGGAACATCTGCTTTTTCTTACTTCATATGTTCAATCCCCGCTCTTAGTTAAAGATCAACCGGGACAATGACCTTAAAACTTATATTCCGTCCCATATTGAAAACGCCGGTTTTTCCGGTGGCATTATTCACCGGTGCATATTTCAACCTGCTTAAATGGCTCTGATAGGCAATATCTCCCAGATTTGTTCCATCTACCAATACAGAAAACAGTTTATGTTTATTCCAAACGATATCCGTACCTATACCGGCATTGAGCAAGGTATAAGCCTCCGTAACCGTTTCCGTATTATAAGCCGAATAGATATTGCCCTGTTTGAAGTCATGTTCCAGTCCGAATGAAATATGAGTATTCCTGAACAGCTTACCCTTATTATTCAATTCGGCTCTTAATCCCGAAATCCATTTAGGGGCAGGCGTAAACGGAAGATAACGGGTTGAATCGGGCTGGTTCAACAAATGCGAATATACATACGAAAAACTGTTTTCGAAATGAAGCCAGTCCAATGGATGCGGGTGAATGTCGATGGAAACTTCGCCTCCCAGCATTTGTACTTTACCGGCATCGAATTTAAAAGCCGGATACCCGCTTTGGATGGAATCACCACCTGTCAGGCTGTTGAGTTTATGTGAGAAAATGTAATTACTGATATTATTGGCAAACAGGTTTAATTTTGCACTCACGTGTTCGGTATTATATCCCAGTTCATAATCCAGCTGCAAACTGCTTTCGGGCTTTAATTGCGGATTACCGATCTCATACCGGATTGTACCTTCGTGAACTCCGTTTGAACTTAATTCATCAATATTCGGAGCCCGGAAACCACGGGATAGGTTTAACTTCGTTATCCAGTTTTCAGTTAATTGCAAACTGGCTCCGAGGCTTCCGCTTATTCCGTTGAAATTGCTGCTAAAGGCTGTGAATCGTTCAGTAGCAGTCGGGGCGTTTGAGGTAGTTTTAGCTCCCGCCGTATTCAGGTAAAGCGCATCGCCTGTTTCGGCCCGGTTATCCATGCGAAGTCCGCCACTTACATCAACCTTGCCAAAAGTCTTTTTCCCGACAATGAATGCCCCAATATCAAATAGCCGGTATTCAGGTACCAGGAATTCGGTTCCTTTGTTCAGAGAATTCTGCCCCATTCCATTTACGCCAAACGAGATATTGTATCCGTTCATTTCGGGTAACCGGTAATTCAGGTCGTATGTAATGGTATGCAGTTGAAAATACAGCCCATATTGGCTCGGGTTAAGTACATCGTCAAATTCCTGACGGCGGTTTTGCTGGTACCCCACAGTTGCTTTAAGGCTGCCTTCGCCAATCATGATACTGTTATCCCACACCGCTTTGTAATGGTTCACCTGTTGGTAGGGCATCTGATGGTGGTAGGTTGTAAAATCAGCATTTGTGGCCAGTGTTTCCCCGGCTGTCCCATTGCTTAAAATTACAGGCTTAAGAAATTTACCCGTCAGGCTATCCCGCTCGCCTTCAATGATACCGGGTGTCAAATGATACCTGCTTACCGTCAGATGTGAATACCCCCACCAGTTGCTGACTCCTACTAAGGCGGAAGCTGCATTTTCACTAAAGCCCGAATTATAGACAGATCCATCCATCCTGTTTTGGTAGGCATGTGCCTGCTTCTGACTATAGCGGACATCCCATACAAAAACGTTCTTATGTCCGGCAAAATCGAGCGAATAAGCCATCAGTCCGTTATTCGTTTGATAATTTGCCAGGGCATTAACTTTCATTTGCCCCTGTGGAAGTATCGGTGCTGAAAAGAAATTAATCACCCCAGCCATAGCATCCGAACCGTACATCAGACTGGCAGGACCTTTCAGGATTTCCACCCGGTTCACTTCATTTTCATCTATTTCAATGCCATGCTCATCACCCCATTGTTGTCCTTCCTGCCGAACACCATTATTGAGAACCACGACGCGATTATACCCCAACCCCCTGATGACCGGTTTTGAAATACCACTACCGGTGGTAATCTGAGAAAATCCGGGCTGCGAACTGAGTGCATCAATAATGTTGGTAGAAGCCTGTTGCTGAAGTTGCGTCGTTGTAACAACAGTTATGGGTGATGGCATTTTGGTCATTTGAGTTGCTGCAGCTTGTCCGGTAACAGTTACTTCGTTTATTTCGGTGACCGATTCATCCAACACATAATTCTTTTGATGCGTGTTGCCTAAATCTATTTTATCCAGGATCATTTTATATCCAACCGAATTGATTTGAACAACCGTTTTTCGTTTGGGCAAATTACCAATTTTATAAAATCCATCAGTATTTGTTACGGTACCTGTTTTCAGGTCAGGAAAATAAAGACTTGCTCCTATAACCGGTTCACCGTTTTTATCCGTTATTTTTCCTTGCAAGTTTGTCTGTGAATCTGCGGTAACCTCAGCCTGGATATTTAAAGCGGCGGCAAACCACAGAAGTATTATTATTATTTTTTTCATTTTGTTTTTTATTGGATGAATTTAATCGGAAGTTGCAACATGAGCTATTCCAGTGGAAGAATATAAATTCTCCGGGAATGAACCCTCGTGTATTTTGTACCCCATCCGTAGAACTTATACCATTTTTGATTAATGCCGTTGTAAGACAGCTTAACAGGCAAATTGACAAAGTCAAAATGGGACTCTGCCAGTTGTGCAAACGGTATTAATTCTTGATAATAGCCAAACAGGATATAATGTTGCAGATTTTACTGTAAACAAAACTCGCAAAGTATTTTAAACACTTCCGGAAGTTTCATCACAGGTTAAAAATAGGTTGGAAAAATCAGTATACAGGAGGAGCCCGTAACTGGAAGTGATGGGAAGACCGGTTGACAAGGCAATCGATCGTTTGAGGGGCTAGTTCCTTGGCAAAAGTTATTGCGGCTTTAGGAACAGCGGCATGAGTCTGGGAGATAAAAGAACAAAATTCGAAATCACAAATCGGGCAATCATGATGAAGAGGCTGTGTGATTGCAGTCCAGCCGGAATGTCCACCATTTGTTTGTGTCATCTCATGATGAACCAACAGAATGTGTACCGGTTTAATGAGCAACGTACCCACCAGCACCGCTGAGAGAAGCAGTGCCGATAGTGCCCGGCCTTTATTTTTTAATATCCTGTTCATTTAAATTATGGCAGCAAAGGTACGAAGATTTAAAATGAAAAATACTTAAAGCTCTTGAAATAATGAATTTCAGGTTTTGCTCTCCGTATAACAAGCTTTAATGAAAATTGTTCGGGTACCTGATCTTTAAACCTGAATTAAAGAAAGATTTGCATCGAACGCTTTACTTTATCCTGCTTACGTTTTGCTTTATTCATGCCAATCCCCATTTTCTTTTATCAGTTCTATCAGCCTGTCCACGGCATCTGCTTCCGGGATACTACGTTGCACGCATTCTTTTTTCTTGTACAGGCTGACCTTCCCGCGTCCGGCGCCTACGTACCCGTAATCGGCATCCGCCATTTCGCCCGGGCCGTTTACGATACAACCCATGATACCAATCTTCAATCCTTTGAGGTGCGACGTGCGGGCCTTTACGTTGGCGATCACCGTTTGCAGGTTAAACATGGTGCGTCCGCAACCCGGGCAGGAAATATACTCGGTCTTCGTAACGCGTACCCTGGAAGCCTGCAGGATACCGAATGCAATCGAGTTCAGTTTTTCCGCCGGAATGTTCCCTTCATTCTCCAGCAAAATGCCGTCGCCGAAACCATCGATAAACAACACGCCCAGGTCGGCGGCAGCTTTTACCTGCAATTGCTGCAGGTCATTTTCGTGATATTTCCGCCAAAGCACTACCGGTACGGTACAACCCACGTTCAGCAAACTATGGAAAAATGCCCGTTGCTCCCCCACCCCGTTTTTATGACCGGTTTGAAGTAACACCACCACATCATTCCTTCCTGTTAATTTACCCAGCAGGATCGGAGTCAGCTCGGGATAAGTCATTTTCAGGAACTTGATTTCGGTTGAATCACGCTCCAATGTACCGATTTCTTCAGGACAATATACCGGATACGTTGCACCGTCCGGGCCCAACACCTTGTTGCCTGATAAAACATAGTCGGGTGCAATAGCCCGATGCCCGTCGCCGGCTGCAATCACTACCGGTACAGCATCGCCGCCTATATTTCCTATCCCGGCGGTTTTCCGTCTTTTATATTCATACCGAGGATGCAGTCTGTTTTCTAAGGCATCAATCGGTTTATGATCGGCCCGTTCCGATATGTACGACACCAACAACCTGGCCACCGGTATTTCAGCTTCGGGTTCTTCGCTCAACGACACGCGAATGGTATCGCCCATCCCATCGGCCAGCAACGCACCGATACCCACTGCCGATTTAATGCGTCCATCCTCCCCGTCGCCGGCTTCGGTAACCCCTAAATGCAACGGATAGTGGAATCCTTCCTTTGCCATCTCGTCCACCAGCAACCGGACGGTCTGCACCATCAACACGGTGTTGGAAGTCTTCATGGAAATCACCACGTCGTGAAAGTTTTCTTCCTTGCATATCCGCAAGAACTCCATGCACGATTCCACCATACCCCGTGACGTATCGCCGTACCGGTTCATGATCCGTTCACTCAACGAACCGTGGTTCACCCCGATTCGGATGGCTGTATGTTGTTTTTTACAAATAGCCAGGAAAGGAATGAAACGGTCCTTTATTTTTTCGTATTCCAATTCGTATTCTTCCCGGGTATAATCGGAAGTATCGCCTTTTTTTATGCTGGCGACATAATTTCCCGGATTAATACGCACTTTCTCCACATGCAGGGCAGCTACATCAGCAGCATTGGCATTAAAATGGATATCGGCAACCAGGGGTACCTCATACTCCTCACGACGCAAGGCATCGTGAATCAGTTTCAGGCTCTCCGCTTCGCGTACTCCCTGGGCCGTAAAGCGCACCAGCTCTCCCCCGGCATCCACAATCCGTTTGCATTGAGCCACCGAGTTGAGTAGATCATTCGTATCGGTATTGGCCATCGACTGGACACGTACCGGCTGGTTACCGCCCAACAACAAGTTCCCTACCCGAATGGTATCGGAAGGCCGGCGGCTATAATTAAATTGATTGAGTTTCCACATAATGAAATAATTAATAATGCATAATGCACAATTCATAGTTAAAGAAAGAGTCCACTCCTCAACGTATTTTTTGTACGCAAAGAAGACGCAAAATTGCACAACTTAAAGACAGCAGGTTGCGTCTTAGCGTATCTTTTGATAATTAGACTTATCAGAGAAAACTCATAATTAAAGACAGGCACCTTGTTATCTCCGGGTGAGTGGAGAATAATTATTTTGCAAAAATACTCATTTTAAGTAACCTGAATTATAAATTACCGCATATTTCTATCAACTTTAGCTTTTTGGTATAATCCGGATCGGAGTTCGGAAAATAATTTAATCCTTTTTCCCCGTTAAGAGTTCGATGAAAAGAAAAATTGACCGTGATAGCTTATTCGCCCGTCTTTCGGAGGTTCTCCCTGATAGAAAAGGGTATCCTCCTTAAACGAAGCCCAAAAAAGCGAAGTGCTTTCTGTGAATTGTCTCCGCTTCCTGCTCTTATTTTATTCGGGATCATATCTCAGTTTTTACTTAGATATAACTTAGATGTTACTTAGATGTTACTTAGATGTTACTTAGATATCATATATCATAAATAGGTTATGATATCTAAGTTATATCCAGATAACAGATAAGTGTAAAACGAATGAATACTAAATCCAGATGGCGAATAAAGGTAGAACCCGGGCCGTAACGGAGCCGGTCCAGTCTCATTCAAGAATAGAAGCAGAAAGGATCCCATCATGTCGTACCTTACTCCAACTTAAGTGCCGACTGCCCACCGATACATTTTAACCCACATTCATCAAACAATTGGAAGAACATCTGCTGCAACAGGAAAAGGAGAAAGGAAAAGAAGCTTTTTACGGGCCGCTAACAAAGAATAGACGATGAAACTACGATGAACTGTTAACGAAAGAAGAATGGAATCAGAAGAAACGCGATTATTTTTATTGTTCAAAAAAAGCGACGGAATATAAAAGAGATCATTTTGACTATTGAAAGAACAGAATACCACGGATAGCATCCGCATAGTATTCTGAGATGCAACGTTTATCCGGTGGGTGTATCAACCTATCCGGTTGAAGACATCCATCCGGGGTAACAGCTCTACATAAACAACTAATATACGACCATTTAAAGTCAATATTTCTATAAAACCTTCACGGAATGAACATTAATTCTTATTTTTTAGTAATTTTGTATTCCAAATAACACTTTACTTCATGGTTGAATTGATAAATTCAAGCTGGATTCTGGCACTATTGGCTGCTATTATCCTGCTCTTGGTTCCCACAAAGATGAAAGCGTATACGGCAGCTTTTGCGGTCGTTGCCAATGCGATAGTAACAAGCTGCTTAGCCATTCCGGCATTGAGCGGGCAACCGGTCAGCCTAACGTTCGGGGGTGGCAGCATCCTGGGCGATATCCTGATACGCATTGATGAGCTTTCCGCGTGGTTTATTCTGATTATCAATTTTACGTGCATAACAGGTGTTTTCTATGGTACAGGGTATCTGAAGGCCTATGCTAATACGGCCAAAAAGCTCGGCATGCACTGGATCCTGTTTGTCCTGTTCCAACTTTCCATGGTGTGGGTATGCATGATCCAGCACGGCCTGGTATTCCTGATTGCGTGGGAAATCATGTCCTTATCCTCCATGATGCTGGTCATTTTCGACGCCAACAATCCAAAAACCTTAAAAGCCGGTATCAACTACCTGGTCCAGATGCATATCAGTGTGGTATTCCTGACCATTGGCGTGGTGTGGCTTTACTTCCGGACAGGAACATTCAGCTTTGATGCATTTACAACATACTTTGGGACAAACAGCAATATCTGGTTATTCCTGGTATTCTTTGTCGGGTTTGGCCTGAAAGCCGGATTTATTCCTTTCCACAGCTGGTTGCCTCACGCCCACCCGGCTGCCCCATCGCATGTATCGGGGGTGATGTCGGGAGTGATAGTCAAGCTGGGAATCTACGGAATTTTCCGGGTGGCGTCTTACCTGAGAAGCGATTACCTGGTATTGGGGGAAATACTGATCATCCTATCCGTACTGACGGGCCTGTATGGAATCCTGAACGCCGCCGTTCACCGCGACTTCAAGCGAATGTTAGCCTATTGTACCATCGAAAATATCGGAATTATCGGCATAGGAATAGGAACAGGGCTGATCGGACTGGGGAATCATATGCCTATTCTGTATTATCTCGGATTTGGGGGCGCCTTGCTGCATGTACTTAACCATTCCCTGTTCAAATCATTGTTGTTTTATTCGGCCGGATCGGTCTACCAACAGACCCATACCCGCAACATGGAAAAGCTGGGTGGGTTGATCAAGAGCATGCCCCGTACCGCGGTCCTTTTCCTAATCGGCGCCATTGCCATTGGCGGCATGCCTCCTTTCAACGGTTTTATTTCCGAATTCCTGATTTACAGCGGACTGATAGAAGGGATTAAATTACAGAGCATGACCCAGATTATCATCATGGTACTCTCCGTTGCCGGACTGAGTGTAATCGGAGGCCTTTCAATAGTCACCTTTACCAAAACTTTCGGCACCATCTTTCTGGGGACCCCGAGGCAACCGTTAGATCATACACCACACGAAGTATCCCGGCTGATGCTGATTCCCCAATATATCATTATTATCATGATGCTCAGCATTTCCATCTTTCCGCAGGCCTACCTGCAGGTAGTCGGTAACATCCTTTCGAACCTGGCAAAAGGCATCGCAGTTCCCCAGCCGGTTGAATTTACAGACTATATTTCGATCATGCAAAGCATCAACCTGTACTCCCTGATGTTTGTCGGCGTCATGGCCGTGTTTTGGGGAATCCGCACTTTGATGCTGCGTGGAAGGACACAAACGATTAATGCCACCTGGGGGTGCGGTTATACGGCCCCAACCAGCCGGATACAGTATACGGGAAAGTCATTTTCCAAATCGCTGGGCAAGATGTTTAATTTCATTGTCATTGAGCGAAAGGAATATCAAGAGTTGAAAGCCGGCGAGATATTTCCGGCAACCAAGAAATACACATCGCACTATCACGATTTCTTTGAATTCCGGCTGATTCGCCCGATAACCAACCGGGTGGTCTATGGGGCGAATTATTTCAGGTTTATTCAAAACGGACGTGTACAATCGTATGTCCTGTATGGCATTGTGTTTATTATAGCTATTTTTCTTCTGACAATTTTTAATATCGTATTATGAATTTTGTGTGGGGATTCCTGCTTATTCCGCTCCTGGCCATTTGCGTCCTTCCTTTCCTGAGTATGAAAGGAAAAGCGATAGCTGTGTATGCGGTCATCAGTTCGATAGCCATCCTCACCGGCACATTGGCCTTTCAGGGGTTAGCAGGCCAAAACTTTGCCCTGGAATTACCCGGCAGCCTGATTAGCGGCTCCATCGAGCTACGGGTGGATGCGCTTTCGGCCTGGTTTATCCTGATAATTGACTTTACGTTCCTCACCGGAGGATTCTACGGCCTGTTTTATATGAAGGCCTACGCGGACCAGCCAACGAATCTAACGTTACACAGCATACTTTTCATCTTACTTCACGCCTCATTGGTCAGCCTGTGCGCTATTCAAAACAGCATTGCCTTTCTGGTAGCCTGGGAAATCATGGCACTCTCGGCTTTTCTGTGCGTGATTTTTGAACACGAAAAAGTGGCAACTATCCGGGCCGGTATTAACTTCCTGATCCAATCGCATATCTCCATCCTGTTTCTGATGCTTGGATTCATTTGGGTGGCCAGCCAAACCGGGAGTTATGATTTTAGTGCCATACACAGTTATTCCATGACTCATCCGGGTGCACTATCCCTGATGCTGTTCCTGTTTTTCTTCATTGGTTTTGCCATCAAAGCCGGGTTTGTGCCCTTCCATACCTGGTTACCCTATGCACACCCCGCAGCTCCCGCTCCTATCTCGGGGATCATGTCCGGAGTGCTGATTAAGATCGGGATCTTTGGTATTCTTCGCATGCTTTTACTGATCGACCTTGATTACACGGTTGTTGGCATCGTCATTCTAATCCTGTCGATCATTTCGGGAGTTTACGGAGTCATGCTGGCTATCCTGCAACATAACCTGAAAAGGCTGTTGGCTTACCACAGCATTGAAAACATTGGGATTATCGGGATTGGGATCGGATTGGGGTGCATTGGGTTGGGAACAAACCATCCGGTGCTCTGCTCGTTGGGGTTTGCAGGCGCTTTACTGCATACGCTGAATCATTCCTTATTTAAATCACTGCTATTCTTCACGGCAGGTAATGTATACCAGGCTACCCATACGCTGGATATTGAAAAGCTGGGCGGGCTGGTAAAAAAGATGCCCCAGACGGCCATCCTTTTCCTCCTTGCCTCCTTAGCTATTTGCGGGCTTCCTCCATTTAACGGGTTTATTTCCGAATTTATACTCTACACCGGTTTGTTCAGTTGGCTCCAACAGACACAGATTACCTCCTTAATTGGTATCATCGTTACCGTTTCGGGATTGGTATTGATTGGGGGACTGGCATTAATTTGTTTCACCAAAGCATTCGGGGTGGTATTTTTAGGGAATCCGCGGCACGTTTTCCATCAGGAGATCAAGGAAGTTCCTTTCTTCCAGTTACTGCCGTTGTATTTTATTGCAGCATTTATTGTTCTTATCGGGATGTTCCCGACTGTCTTTTTAGAGATGCTTATCATGCCGGTTCAATTGTTTACCGGATTGCATCAATTACCTTTCACATCATTCCGGGGAAATGGCCTGGAGGTACTGGCATCGGTCAGCCAGGCGGGTTGGTGCCTGGTAGCCCTGGTTTTATTGCTCCTTGGAATCCGGAAACTCGTGTTACGAAAAAGGAATGTCACGGTGCTCCCGACCTGGAACTGCGGTTACACAGCCCCAACAGCGAAAATACAATATACAGCCAGCTCGTTTGTAAAAAGTTACAGCAAACTTTTTGGCATGCTTTTCCTGATATTTAAGAAGGAAAAAGAAGTAGAGGGAATATTCCCAACGGTTGCACACCTCGAGACACGGCCTTATGATAAAATCGAAAAATGGCTGATCGATACTCCCACCACAAATTTAAGGGTATTCTTAGGCCGGTTCAGGTTCGTACAAAACGGTAGATTGCAATTTTATATCTTATACGGGATTCTTTTTATCGTATCGGTGATTAGTATTCCGATATTGTACGACACCGTAAAACAGTTCGTTGAATTTTTGAAAGAGCTGTAACCCCACCACTGCCCCTGAAGAAGTAAGAGGCAAGAGGCAAGAAGGCAAGTGATTTTAGGAGCAGGGTTGCAGAAGTATTTGCTAACTATATTTATTATCTATGTATTGAACGATAATTAGTTTATACAATTTAAAAGATATTTTTAGCGAAATGGGATACCTAACAGGTTTTTAAAGCCGGTTAAGTATGTCTTGAATAATATAAACTAATTCCCTGAATGTACTTATTATCAAATAACAAATAACAAAATAAACAACCGTATTATGCTGAGCTTATTATTTATCCTTTTAGCAGCCAGTTTTTTTACCGGCATTGTTGTCCGTACCAAGAGCATTGCTTCCGGACGAAAAGGGCCCGGTATATTCCAGCCTGTGAAAGATGTGGTCCGGCTCTTTAAGAAGGGCGCGGTTTACAGCGAGACTTCCAGTTTTGTATTCCGGATAGCCCCTACGATTTATTTCTCGTCGGTATTTGTGGCCATGCTGATCGTTCCGTTTGGTTCATCAAAAGGACTGATCAGCTTTAACGGGGACTTTATATTCTTTGCCTACGTACTGGCATTGGGTAAGTTTTTCAGCATTATCGGGGCATTGGATACCGGGAGCAGCTTTGAAGGGATGGGAGCCAGTCGTGAAGCGTTGTTCTCCATGTTTGCAGAACCGGCCTTCTTTATCCTGATGGGATCACTGGCATTAATGACCGGGCATACTTCCTTCCAGGAGATATTCACCACCCTTCATTTGGGTTCGTCCATCACGTACGCGCTGGGTGTACTGGCTGCCTCTGTGTTCCTTATGATTGCCATGATTGAAAACAGCCGCATGCCGATTGATGATCCGAAAACGCATCTGGAGCTGACGATGATACACGAAGTAATGATCCTGGACAACAGCGGATTTGACCTGGGATTAATCCTGACCGCCGGATACCTGAAATTTGCCCTGTATGGTGCCATCATCTTTAATCTTTTCAGCGGTTCCATTGCGGTTGGATATGCTATTCCGTTATTCTTTGCCATGCAGGCATTCCTGGCTGTTGTCGTTGGAATTATAGAGTCGTTCATGGCGCGATCGAGAATGAACCACAATGCCCAGTTTATTGTCGTGCTTTCGTCGGTGGCATTGCTTATATTTTTCGGGGCATTAATGGTATCGGGGAAATTTATTTGAAAAGTGCGGGGGAAAAGCCGGGTTAGGACAAAAGCAGTCATTCTGTAATTTTATAAGTTTCACAAAATCATTCGTTATAGTATGAATTTTAGTCAATTATCAGAAATTCTGAAAGAGACCAACGAAAGATTATTTCGAAGGACTATAAAAGCCATTAACGTCACCCTCACGTTGCGAAATTGGTTATTTGGATATTATATTGTTGAGTTTGAACAAAATGGAGAAGACAGGGCACAGTATGGAACTCAATTACTAAATACCTTAGCCGGTGATTTAGCTATCAAAGGCCTGACAGCCCCGGAGCTTTCAAGGTGCAGGCAGTTTTATAAAACCTATCCGCAACTAGTTGACTTAATTCCTCGTGAATTCAATTCTATTTTACCAAAACAGATTCTTGGGACAGTGTCCCAAGAATCTGAAATTGAAACCGGATTAAATCTTGGGACGCTGTCCCAAGATTTAAAACAAGACATTAATACATTAAAATATAATCACTTAAATAAACTACTAACTAATATTTCATTTTCACATTGGGTAGAGCTAATAAAGATTTCGGATGAGGTAAAAAGAAGTTTTTATGAATTACTCATTCTTAAAACACAACCAAACATCAGGGAATTAAGACGACAAATTCAAACACTTTCCTACGAACGTCTGGGATTTTCACAGAATAAAGAAATTGCATTTGAACAAATTCAACAAAAGATTACACCTGAGTTTAGCTCCGATATTGTTAAGTCGCATTATTTCTTCGATTTCCTCCATATCAGTCAACCACAGTTAATCGAAGAAAACGAATTGGAACAGGCACTGACCAATCATTTGCAAGAATTTATACTCGAATTAGGCAATGGCTTTTGTTTCGAAGCCAGACAAAAACGTATTCTTATAGGCGATGAATATTTCTTTATTGACCTTGTTTTTTATCATAGGATATTGAAATGTCACGTCCTTATTGAACTCAAGACTGAAGAATTCAAACACGATCACATTGGGCAGTTAAAAACTTATATTAATTACTACAAAAAGAATTTTGTACTCCCTACTGATAATCCACCTGTAGGTATATTGTTGGTCACCGACCAAAATAAAACTTTGGTGGAATATGCGGTAGCAGATTCGGATATTGAAATTTTTGTAAGTAAATACATGATAGAGTTGCCCAATAAAAAACAATTGGAAGCATTTATCTCAAGTGAATTAAAAAACTTTTAAACATACACAATCTAACAAATTTAGACAAAAAACCTATTCGGCTCCAGATTCAGGCCACTCACTTAAACATCTGCAATTTTAGAATTATTAATTTTAAATTACGAACTTATGTTACACGTACTGCTTATCATTTTTCTTATATCGCTTTTTTACATGTCGATAGCCAACCGGATGTCGACGTATGTCAACGTACTGGCGCTGCAAGGAATCCTACTGTTCTTTGTGGCCTTTTTAGAACTGAAACATATCAACACGGTCAATCTGATATTAATCCTGTTGGAAACGATTATCTTCAAATCGGTAGCAGTGCCGGTATTTTTAAACTATGTACTGAAACGGAATCATATTACGCGGGAAGCAGAACCCTATTTGCCGAATTTTGTCTCGTTAATCATTACGACGGTCATTGTGGTGACCACCATTTTACTTTCCAAGACCATGGAAGAAAGTTATCTGGACAAAATGTATTTTGTGGTAGCGCTTTCCACCCTCTTCACCGGACTGTATTTTATTGCTTCCCGTAGAAAGATTATTACCCACGTCATGGGCTACCTGGTGATTGAGAATGGCGTTTTTGTATTGTCCCTGGCTGTTGGAAACGAAATGCCCATGTTGGTAAACTTGGGCATCATGCTCGATATATTTGCCAGTGTGCTCATTCTAGGGATCTTCCTGAATAAAATCGGGGACGTGTTTAAAGACATTGATGTAGACCAACTCACTAATCTGAAAGACGATTAAAAACCCCCAAATCCCCTAAAGGGGACTTAAAGACCAAGTATACTGAGATGTGTATAATAGAAAAATTAAAAAAATACTAACTTAATTCCCCTTTAGGGATTAGGGGTCATAATTTAATAAATAAGCAAGTTTATGATAGAAATATATTTAATAGGATCGGTTTTAATCAGTATAGGTCTCTTTTTCAACCGGGGAAAGGTGCTCAATTACACGTTGATCTGGCTGTTTATGGCTTTACAGTGTGCATTCACCCTGTACGCCTGCCTGAATTACAACCAGACGGAATCGACCTATTTCACCTTCGATTCGTTGGGGATTATCATGTTGTTGACGGCAACGATTATAGCCATTCCGGCGGTTATTCACAGCCATATTTATATCGAAGAGAGTGAAGAGAGAACCCCGCGATCGAGGGCTACCTATTTTGGAGCAATGGCACTGCTAATTACAGCGGTAAGCTCGGCTTACCTGGCCAACCACATTGCCGTAGTATGGATCTTCACGGAAATCACGACCTTAAGTGCTTCCGCCCTGATTTACCATCACCGGAACAAACTGGCACTAGAGGGAACCTGGAAATATGTCTTTATATGCGCTATCAGCATTACCTTTGTATTTATCGGGATTTTATTCTTAAGCCTTTCATTCGCTAAAGGAGGTTCGGACGACCTTTCCTATAAGAACTTATTGGGCCATAGTTCACTCCTCAATTTATCCTGGTTACGATTGGCATTCCTCTTTATATTTACAGGGTTTACCGCCAAATTAGGACTATTCCCTATGTTTACCGCCGGGGTGGATGCCAAGGATAAAGCTCCCGGGCCGGCAGCAGCTTTATTATCGAGCATTGTGATGTGCATGGGCTTTGTCGGAATATTTCGCATGTATATTATCATGGCAAATACCCCTTTACTCCATTGGGCGGGTATGGTAATAGGCATTGCCGCCTTTTTATCCCTGTTTATAGCCGCCGTGTACATGATAAAAGTGAAAAATATCAAACGAATGATGGCCTATTCGAGTGTGGAACATATGGGACTGGTCATGCTGGGTATTGCGGCAGGCGGAATCGGTTATTATGCCGCCATACTGCACATCGTATTGCATTCATTTGTCAAATCGAGCCTGTTCTTCCAGTATAACCAACTCTACCGGGTCTTTAAAAATAAAAACATCTACCACTTGGGGAACTACTTCAAATACAACACCACGGGTGCTATTGTGGTACTTCTCGCATTTATCAGTGTCACCGCCATGCCCCCTTCGGGAATGTTTGTGAGTGAGTTTCTTATTTTCAGGTCACTCTTCGAATCAAACCAACTGATCGTATTGCTGGTTGTATTATTGCTGCTTACACTTATTATCTGGGCATTTGCGAAAAACATCTTTAAAATATTATTCATTCCGGCAGTGAATTTCGACGAGTCCACCGTTCCGGCTATCAGTCCCTGGAGGTCAGTATCGCAATTTATCCTGATAGGTGGAGCTGCTTATTTGGGATTAAATCCGCCACCAGCTTTTGTCGATTTGATAAAGGATAGTATCATGCTACTGCCACATTGATGGAGAGGTAAGAAAGCAAGAGGCAAGGAATGAGAAATGAGAAATGAGGAATGAAAAATGAAGCAAGAAATGAGGGTATTATGAATTGTGAATTATAAATTAATTATGAATTATATCAGCATAAAAAACAACCAGACGATTCTGCTTACGGATATACCGGAAAGCAACTATGAATCTTTTTATGACATGAACCTCGAATTGGTTGAAGGTCATATGGAGAGACATTGTGTAAATTATTTCGGATACAAAACGGGCAATAACGTTAAACTCATCTGTTGTATTGCCGATGATTTAACCCACGAGATATTAATATCTACCTGTTTGGTTCACAAAGCGCACGCGCTTGAATCGTTTAGTGCCAAATTATTGTGTTTCGAAAAATTCGAGCGGGAAATTCACGAGAACTTTGGTATTGATTTTACCGATCATCCCTGGTTGAAGCCGGTTCGTTATGCTTTTAACCGGGATGACAGGTCCCAGACCATGGATAATTATCCTTTCTATTCCATCGACAGCGAAGAGCTTCATGAGGTAGGTGTCGGTCCGATCCATGCGGGCATCATTGAACCCGGGCATTTCAGGTTTATCTGCAACGGGGAACAGATCCTGCACCTGGAAATCCAGTTGGGTTATCAACACCGGGGGATCGAACAACTTTTCCTAGAGAAAAAGAAATTGCTGCAACGGGCAACGCTGGCTGAAGACATTGCCGGAGATACAGTCGTCGGACACAGTACCTGCTTTGCCCATGCGTGGGAAAGTCTGTGCGGATTTGAAGCAAGCAGTGATATCCAGTTTGCCCGCACGCTGGCATTGGAACTGGAGCGCATGGCGGTTCATCTGAGCGATTTGAGCGGAGCTTGTACCGACATTGCCTATCAGTTAGGTAACTCTGTTTTTGGCAGGTTGCGGACACCTATAATCAATTTTTTACAGGAATGGGCAGGGAACCGGTTGGCTAAAGGATTAATCAGACCGGGACGAAATCAGTTCCCGTTTACACCTGTTTTAGCCGAACGGTTAAAACAGGTATTGGATATTTTTGAGCCTGATTTTAATGAAATGGTTGAGAAGTTATTTAAATTGCCCAGTGCTTTATCCCGTTTCGAACGAACCGGTGTTGTATCCAATGCAGATGCCCTGTCAATCGGGGCAGTTGGCATGGCAGCCCGTATGACCAATTTAAACCGGGACATTCGGGCTTCTCATCCTTATGGACTTTATCCGGAATTAAATCATTCGCCGATTCTGAAACGACACGGTGATGTGTATTCGCGGATTCAAATACGGAAAGAAGAAGTGCTGCAATCGATGAAGTATATCAGGAGACTATTAGAAGAGGTTCCTGCCCAACCGACAAAAGAAGAACGATTGAATTCTCCGGCACCAAATTCCTTTTGTCTTTCCCTCGTGGAAGGTTGGCGGGGCGAAATTTGCCATTGTGCCCTAACCGGCGAAGAAGGGGAATTGATGCTTTATAAAATTAAGGATCCATCATTTCACAACTGGTTGGCGCTGGCATTATCAGTCAGGAATAATGAAATATCCGATTTCCCGATTTGCAACAAGAGTTTCAACCTGTCCTACTCCGGTCACGATCTTTGATACAGAAGTAAGGAATGAGGATTGAGAAATGAGGAATGAGAGGTAAGAAGTAAGTAGTAAAGAAAAAAATCAATAATCCAACTACGATGTTTGATAATATAAAAATAGTATTCCATCAAGGGAAACAGTTTATCCCAAACGTACAAACAGCCGTGGTGCCGGGTATTTTCAGAGGGCGCCCCATTATCAGCCTGGAAAAAGTAAATGAGGATGAACTCATGGCTATCTGCCCGACAGAGGCTATTACGGGAAATCCGGTGGCTATCCATCTTGGGAAATGTACTTTCTGCGGAGAATGTGCCAGATGTTATCCGGAGAAAATTACATTTACGAAAGACTATAAGCTGGCCAGTAATGACCCTGAACGGTTAATTATCCGGGAAGGAGAAAATAAGGCAGTGGAAGTAAATCCGGAAACCGTAAGAAAAGAGATACATCGGGTGTTAGGGAGATCCCTTAAACTCCGGCAAATCTCAGCAGGTGGAGATAATAGTTGTGAGATGGAACTGAATGCAACCAACAATGTGCAATTTGACATGAGCCGTTTTGGGATTGACTTTGTAGCTTCCCCCCGCCATGCCGATGGGATTGTTATTACGGGTCCCATCTCCAAAAACATGGCTGAGGCTGTTCAAATTTGCTATGATGCAACCCCCGACCCGAAAATAATTGTGTTGGTAGGAACCGATGCTATCAGTGGTGGCATGTTTGCCGGAAGTCCTGCTATCGATCGCAGCTTTTTGGATAAGTATCCTATCGATTTGTATATTCCGGGCAATCCGGCTCATCCGCTCACCATTGTTAATGGATTATTGGATCTGACCAGAAAACTAAAATAATGTAACTTTTGAGATCTGTTTTACCGTTTTTTAATTGGAAATTAAAAAGTTCAAATGACGAATTTCATGAAAAAAGTTCAAAATGTTTTATTATTTCAATCCAAAAGCGTATTTTTGTGTAGATTTTTTTGAAAAATGACGAACCGTTACGAAGAACTTATACACGCATTTGAAATAAAACTGCGAAAATTAATTTCGGAGTATCTGTTTTTAAAGGAGCAAAACTCCTTGATGAAAGCAGAATTAGACCGGAAACAAACGGATTTGATGCACGCACATCAGGAGATCTTAGTGCTTCGAAAAAATTACGACCATTTACGCATTGCCAGAAACCTGGAGGTTTCGGACACTGGAAAAACAGAGTCCAGGCAACAAATTACTAAAATGGTGCGGGAAATTGACAAGTGTTTGGCTCTTTTGGATGAATAGAGCTTATGAAAGACGATAAATTTACAATAAATGTTCAGATTGGTGGTTTCAGAATGCCACTAAGTATTCTTCGTAAAGACGAAGAGTTGTATCGGAAGGCTGAAAAACTGGTAGTTAAGTACATGGATATATACCAGAAACAATACAACCAACGAGCTACAGAAGAAATACTTATCATGGTGGCATTTCAGATTGCTGTGATTGTATCCAAACAAGAATTTTGCGAAGATACAGTCCCGATAGCAGAAAAAATTCAATCCCTGGATGATGAATTGAAAGCATTGCTTTCCATGGATTAGTTTATTTAAATCGTTTTCAAACATAATTTTCCGCATTACATTATTAAGATAAAACTTTATGATCATGAAGTTTATGTTCTTATAATGCAATGCGTTTTTTATGCACATTATCATAATTAATTTACTAACTACTTACATACGTTTAACTTACAAAATGGAAAACATAATAATAGGAATCATTGCCTTTGTTATAGGGGGTGGCGGAACTTTTGTCCTACTACGCTTTGTCAACAAAAGAGCCGTGCAGGAAGCCGAAGCGGAAGCCGAACTTCTCAAAAAAAATAAACTGATTGAAGTCAAAGAAAAATTTATTGCCCTGAAAGCTGAACACGAACAACAGGTCCAGGAGCGTAATGCAAAAATTCAAAGTGTAGAAGTACGTCTTCAACAAAAAGAATTACAACTGAATCAAAAACAAGGTGACGTTCAACGAAAGATTAATGAAGTTGATGGATTGAAAGAATCGCTAGAGCAACAACACAGCGCGATTGAAGTTAAGAAAAAGGAACTGGATCACCTGAACCATCTTGCTCATGAACAACTGGAGACCATATCCGGGTTATCGGCCGACCAGGCTAAAGAACGTCTGGTAGAGGCGTTGAAAGAAGAAGCTAAAACGGAAGCCATGTCGTTTGTGAACGACATCATGGAAGAAGCCAAGATGACAGCAAACAAAGAGGCCAAGAAAATAATTGTTCAAAGTATACAACGGGTTGCTACCGAAACTGCCATTGAGAATTCAGTGACTGTATTCCACATTGAATCGGATGAAATAAAAGGACGCATTATCGGACGTGAAGGACGGAACATCCGGGCGCTGGAAGCTGCTACCGGTGTTGAGATCATTGTGGATGATACCCCGGAAGCCATTGTTCTTTCGGCATTCGATCCGGTACGTCGGGAAATTGCCCGCCTTTCACTTCACCAATTGGTGACCGATGGGCGCATTCACCCCGCCCGTATTGAGGAAGTCGTGAATAAAGTGAAGAAGCAGGTGGAAGATGAGATCGTAGAAATTGGTAAACGAACCACTATTGATCTGGGAATTCATGGGCTGCATCCTGAATTAATACGTCTGGTAGGTAAAATGAGATATCGTTCTTCGTACGGACAAAATTTGCTACAACATGCCCGTGAGACAGCTAACCTTTGTGCCACAATGGCAGCTGAATTAGGATTAAATCCCAAAAAAGCTAAACGCGCCGGATTGCTGCATGACATTGGAAAAGTACCGGATGATGAGCCGGAATTGCCGCATGCTATTTTAGGAATGCGCCTTGCCGAAAAATATAAGGAGAAACCGGATATCTGCAATGCCATTGGTGCCCACCACGATGAAGTGGAAATGGAAACATTAATCGCACCGATAGTGCAGGTCTGTGATGCCATTTCGGGTGCACGTCCCGGAGCCCGAAGAGAAATTGTAGAGGCTTATATCAAACGATTGAACGATTTGGAAGCTTTAGCATTATCTTATCCGGGAGTATTGAAAACGTATGCTATTCAGGCGGGCCGCGAGCTACGTGTCATTGTAGGCGCCGATAAAATAGACGACAAAGAAACAGAATTGCTGTCGTTTGATATCGCCAAGAAGATACAGGATGAAATGACCTATCCGGGTCAGGTGAAGATTACCGTTATCCGGGAAACCCGTGCGGTAAGTTATGCAAAATAATTGTGTACATAGTTTGGCTTAGTTTTTGATACTACTCCTTACTACTACTCAATGACTATTTAGGGGCTGTTTGGTTTTGACAGCAGGTAGAAAGGGTAAGTAAGCATGTCGAGCATTGAGAAAACGGCTCGTAAATATCGGTTCTTAAACTTATAACTGGCGAAAACAACTACGCTCTTGCTGCTTAATCGAATAGAGTAGATTAGGCTTAATTCCGGCACTAGGTGCTGGAACGGGACATTTCCCAAATGCCGTCGCCTCGAGGCTATTTGATATGGAGATGCAGCTAAATCGAGGATAGTTACGCTTAACCTTGGAAGCGCGATGAACTAAAAAGGATAAGGTGCAGGTTGGTGGCTTCGGTCTTGCCTACACTCGAAAATCTAAGCGAAGATAAACATGTAGAAGGCTTATTATTTCCTTGTTTGGACGAGGGTTCGACTCCCTCCAGCTCCACAAAAACTAATTAAACGCCTGATAGTTTTCTACTATCAGGCGTTTATATTTAGAGCTCCACTATCCAATAACACATTACTGAATCCGGTAGAAGCCATACTTTTAATCCGTTCACTTTGTCGGTTAAATTATTAACCTAATGCAAGTTCCATTGCGATACGACTCTGCCGGAATTGATAATTGAGCCGCGACCTAAATTATTTTTCAAAGTATAAAGCCATACTTCCTTCCCATTTACTATACATTTAAAACCAAAATTTCAAAGAGCTTTATTCAGAAATCTTTTCCATTCATATTTTTAATGATATCTATCTCATCCTGATCAAAAGGAGTCTTATCTTGGTGGTAAATATCATGAAACCATAGTTTAGGCTCTTTTACATTTGGCATAGGTTCATCCCATGCAAAAATGGTATTCGTTTTCCCGGAAACAAAACCCCAGTTAATGGCTCCTACCTTGTTTTTCTTAAGCAATGGCATAATATTTTCAAACCGACTGTCGTGTTTACGGGCCATATATTCCGTACAGATCAAAGGACGACCAAGCATTTTCAGAAAGTTGATTTCCATTTCATGGTCTTTTTCTGCCGAATAATTATGGTAGGTGATAACATCGGAGTTTCCAATTTGAAATACATTGAGTTCGTTACATCCAAAGTACCAGATACCCGATGAAACCGGCTGGGAAGGTGCAACTTCCCTTGCCCATTTGAATACGTTCCGAAGCAATGGCAACGAGGAGATACCATGGTTGCTGTTTCCC